>SLEY01000189.1 GCA_007124535.1 Planctomycetaceae bacterium | reverse complement strand
CCCGTATCGGTCCACCCGAGCCCGCCACTGGTGAGGCCGCCCAGATGGCGATCCGGTGAAACGACGATGACGGATCGGCCCATTCGAGTGACTTGGACGGCCGCCGCGATGGCACTGGACGTCCCCCCGTAGATAACCACATCGTAGGTGTCTGCGTGCGCTGAGCGGGGGGTGAGTGCCGAAAGAATGAGGGCAACTGCCGCCATGCGGGCGGCCCTGCGGTAGACCTTCCGGTCGGGGATAACGTGTGATGCCTGCATTGGGATTCCGCTTTCTTTACCAGCCGAATTCTTCATAACATTTGAGGGATGGCCTTCGTTCCCACGAAACCATCCCGGCCCCGTTGCCGCTCTGCGACACGATGTGCCTCCAGTGAAGCATGCGCGGGGTGCGGTGTCAACCCAGCCGGGAGGGCGGCGGAAGCGGTTCGTGGTGCTTCGTTGGATTATCGAAGAATCATGTTTCGGTGGTCAATGCCGCGGGCGAGCAGGACCGGATGGTCGATTTTGCGGGCATGACGAAGGACCACGAACTGAGTTAGAGGGGTAGGCCGCTCCAGCGGATGAAGGCTTCCATGGCGTAGTATTCGGGGAGTCCGATGCGGTTGTAGCGGTTGGCGGTCTCCTGGTTCCGGTCTTCCGCTCGCTCCCAGAATTCGCGGGGGTCGGAACCGGGAAAGAGGGCTTCATCCTTCTGACTTTCGTGCATGAAAATGGCGGATCGCTTGAGCATCAGGTCGCGTGGACTGAGCGGCACGGCGATTTCGATTTCGTCCAGGGCGTATTCCTGCCAGGCTCCGCGGTACAAGAGCACCTCGGGCACCGTTCCGCCGTCTTCGCGGATCTGATCCAATGCCTGACAAATCGCTTCGGCGCATACGCGGTGGGTGCCGTGGGGATCGGATAGATCGCCCGCCATGTAAATCTGTTCGGGAGCCAGCCGTTCGATGAACTGGCGGACCAGACGAATGTCTTCGCCGCTGAGCGGATGTTTGATCACGGTGCCCGTGTGATAGAAGGGCAGGTCCAGGAAATGCAGATTCTCTTCGCCCACGCCCACTTCCCAAGCCGCCGCCTTGGCCTCGCTCCAGCGGATCAGGCTCTTGATCTTCAGCACGGAGGCGGCGTCGGGATCGCCCGGCGTTTTGCGGGTGACCGCGTCCAATACGGCCTTCTCCACCGCTTCGGATTTGTCGCAATCGATGCCGAACAACCGGTTGTATTCGGTGACCATGTTGGCAATCCGCTGCGCGTCATGATCAAATACGGCAATGTTGCCGCTGGTCATGTAGGCGATATGCACTTCGTGATCGTCCTCGACCAAGCGGATCAGAGTCCCTCCCATGCTGATGACGTCGTCATCCGGATGCGGGCTGAAGCATAAGACGCGTCGCGGCTGCTTGCCGCCCGGATGGTACTCGATCGTGTTCATCATCCAGCGGAAGACGCGGTGGGCCAGGCGTTGTGCGGGTCCGTGCTGCCGCAGCAGCTGATGGAGTTGGTTATCGCGAAAGTCACCGTCGTCCAGCTTCAAGAGCGCTTTGCCCGTCTGTTCGCAGAGCCAGAGGACCGCGCGTTTGATGCGTTCTTTGGGCCAACTGACCGGGCCGAGCACCCAGGGGGTGGCTTCGGCCGTCAAGTCGCTGGCGGCGGCCGGATCGACCAGCACGGTGGCGTCCGGATGCGATTGCAAGAGACTGGCCGGACAGCGGGGCGAGACCGCGTCCTCGGCCAGATTGCGGACCACCTTCGCCTTGTGCTCGCCCAGCGCCATCAGCAGGACATGCCGGGCTTCCAAGATGGTCCCCATGCCCATGCTAATCGCTTGGGTCGGCACGTTCGTCTCGCCGAAAAAGACGCCGGCCGCGGCCCGCCGGGTGGCGGGATCCAGCGTGCGCAGGCGAGTCCGACCTTTCGGCTCACTGAACGGTTCGTTGAAACCGACTCGCCCGTTGCTGCCCACCTCCAGCAGCATCAGGTCGATTCCCCCCGCGGCCAGGATCTGCGACTCGTAACGCTGGCAATCCTGCCCCACCGCCTCTTCATGCGCCGTGCCATCCGGGATGTGCACATTTTCGCGGGGGATGTTGACATGGGCCCACAGATGCTCCCGCATCCAGCGATGGTGACTTTGCAGCCGATGCGGCTCCAAACCGTAGTATTCGTCCAAATTGAACGTGATCACCCGGGAGAAATCCAGAGCTTCCTCCTGATACAGTCGAATCAACTCGCGGTACACCCCCACAACCGTGGAGCCGGCGATCAGGCCCAACACGGCCGGACGGCCCTGGGCGTTGCATTGGCGGATCATCTCCGCCACCCGGTGCGCTGCGTGGCGGGCCAAATTCTCGCCCGTAGAAAACACCCAACAGGGTACCCGCGTGCCCGGTACCCAGCGACGATCCCGCTCATACGGTAATATGGACATCGTAACCTTGTAACATCAGTTGGCGAGCCCGCTCGATCGCCGACCGCCATTGCTGCTCCAACTCCGGCGACCACTGCTGCCCGTGAAATTGACGCATCGCCGCCATCATCGACTTGATCCACTTCGCATAGCTGCTGCGGGGGATTTCCATCGCACGATGGCGGGTTCCTAAGTACTGGAGGTACTGTTCAATGGCCGGCGTCGGCTCCGTGTAATTCCGCTCGATAATCATCAGCGTGGTGGTCAACAGCACCCGCTGGCGGGCGAAATCCACCTTTTCGAAAAAAGGCCGCACTTCCGGGTAGTCCGCCAAGAACCGCTCGTAGAACAGACCGGCAAGCTGATCTTTGGCTTGAAGGATCAATTGCAGACTGTCGTGAATATCCATAAAAATCGTGCTCGCTCTACCGGGAACTTGCCGCATGGTAACACAACCCTACAGAATCCGCCAGTTCCTGTACCGTTCCGAACCATCAAATCGTCTGCCCGGTGTTGGCAAGCCGGCCGCGACTCCTACAATCAGAGACGCCATCCGGGACCCCGATCGCCCGGAAACGTCGCGTGAACCCCCGCCCAGGCTGCCTTCCCGCAGATCGCCTGGAGTCCCTTTCCCTCTTTCGGATGATGGATCGCCGAGATGCCCGATCAGCCTTTTGTCCACCTGCATTGCCATAGCCACTTTAGCCTGTTGGATGGGGCAGGATCAATCCCCAAACTGGTGGATCGAGCGCGCGCCCATGGTATGAATGCCTTGGCCCTGACCGATCATGGGAATCTGCATGGGGCCTTGGAATTCTATCGGCGAGCCCAGGCGGCCGAGATCAAACCGATTATCGGGTACGAGGCCTACATCGCTCCGGGGGATCGCCGCGAAAAAAATGCCAGCAGCATGAAGGAAGCCAGTTACCATCTGACGCTCCTGGCTCAGAATCGTACGGGATTCAAGAATCTGGTCAAAATGGCTTCAGCTGCCTATTTGGAAGGGTTCTATTTCAAACCGCGAATCGACAAGGAACTCCTGGAGGCGCATCAGGAGGGGATCGTCTGTCTGAGCGGCTGTGTGTCGAGTGAATTCAATCGGGCCCTGCTGCGAGGTCATGGGGGCGAGGAGCATCTGGCCCGGGCGATCGAGGTGGCGGGCTGGTTCGAACGGGTGTTCGGCGAACGCTACTTCATCGAGATCATGAACAATGGCGTCGAGGTCCAGCGATTGGCGCTGGAAGGTTCGGTCGAGGTCGCTCGAAAAATGGGGATCCCCTTGGTCGCCACCAGCGACTGTCACTATGTGGACCCCGAGGATGCGGAGGCTCAGGACGTGATGCTGTGCATCAACACGGGCAAATTCCGCACGGATACCAGCCGGATGCGGATGGACGGCAACCAGTACTTTTTGCGGAGTCCGGCGGAAATGTATGCCGCGTTCCCTGATTTGGGGGAGGCGGTGGCGCGGAGCCAGCAGATCGCCGACTCGGTCGATCTGGACCTGGAATTGGGTCAACGGCATTTTCCCGTCTACTCGCCGTTGCCCCCGGAGCAGACGGCGGAGCAGTTCCTGCGGCAATTGTGTCTGGAAGGCTTGCGGGAACGTTACGCGGGGGACGAGCAGATGATGCCCGGCGGCCAGTTGGCGCCCCAGGTCATGGAACGCTTGGACCGGGAATTGGGCGTGATCAACAAGTTGGGCTTTCCGAACTACTTTCTGATCGTGTGGGATTTTGTCCGCGAAGCCAGGCAATTGGGGGTTCCTACGACCGCTCGCGGGAGCGGTGTTGGCGCATTGGTATGTTACGCGTTGTACCTGAGCCACGTCTGCCCGATCCGTTACGACTTGCTGTTCGAGCGATTTCTGGACGAGAACCGGATCGAAGCGCCGGACATCGACATCGATTTCTGCAAGGAGCGGCGGGCGGACATCATGCGTTATGTGAAGGACAAGTACGGCGAGGACAATGTGGCTCAGATCGGCACCTTTGGGACGCTGGCCGCCCGGGCGGCGATCAAGGATGTGGGCCGGGCGTTGGGGATCCCGCTGGGGCGCGTCAACGAGGTGACGGGCATGGTGCCCGAGCAGCTGCACATCACGTTGAACAAGGCGTTGGAAATCAGCGAGGATCTCCGAAAGACGTACGAGAACGATGGCGAGATCCGGGAATTGCTGGATCTGGCTCGCAAGATCGAGGGTCTGGCTCGCAATGTGGGCACGCATGCGGCGGCCGTAGTGATCGCGGACAAACCGCTGACGGAATACGTTCCGCTGGCCCGGATCACCGGCAAGGAGGACATCATCACGCAGTGGTCGATGAACGATGTGGAAGCGGCCGGGCTGTTGAAGATGGATTTTCTCGGACTGCGGAACTTGACGATCTTGCGCAAGACGGTGGATTTGGTCGAGCAGACGACGGGTCGGCGGATCGATCCGCAGAAGTTCCCCTTGAACGATGCGGCCACCTTCGCGCTGCTGCAACGGGGCGAGACGAAGGGCGTGTTTCAATTGGAAAGCGGCGGCATCCGCGACTTGCTGCAGAAGATGAAGCCGGACCAGTTCTCCGATATCATCGCCACCAATGCCCTCTACCGGCCCGGGCCTCTGGAAGGCGGCATGGTCGATGACTATGTGGCGGTCAAACACGGCCGCAAGCAGCCCGAGTACAAGCATCCCGTGCTGGAGGCGGTGCTGGCCGAGACCAACGGCGTGATGGTGTACCAGGAACAGGTGATGCGGATTCTGAACCGTTTGGGCGGGATTGAATTGGCCAAGGCCTATACGTGCATCAAGGCGATCAGCAAGAAGAAGGAAGCTTTGATCGAGGCGAACCACGAGAAGTTTGTGGAAGGTTCGGTGGCGAATGGTTTGGCGGCCAAGGATGCGGAGGAAATCTGGGGCTTGATTGTCAAGTTTGCGGGATACGGTTTCAACAAATCCCACAGTACGGCTTATGCGTTGATCGCCTACCAGACCGCTTATTTGAAGACGCATTATCCGGTCGAGTTCATGGCGGCCTTGCTGTCGGCGGACATTCCCGGTCGGAACTTCAAGCGGAAGGACAGTCTGGTCGAGCATTTGGAGGATTGCGAGCGGATGGGGATCGAGGTGGTGCTGCCGGATGTGAACCATTCGGACGTGGATTTTTCCGTGGGGGACGGCAAGATCTTTTTCGCTTTGTCGGCCATTCGCGGCTGTGGGGGAGGCGCGGCGGAAGCGATTGTGGCCGCGCGGCGCAAGGAGGGGCCGTTTGCCGATTTGTTCGATTTCTGCGAACGGGTGGATGCTTCGGCCTGTAACCGTGCGACGATCGAGACGCTGATCAAGGCGGGGACGATGGATGCGTTTGCCCCCCGGCGTTCCCAGTTGCTGGCGGTGCTGGAGCGGGCCATGCAGTCGGGCGCCTCGGCGCTGGCGGACCGCCGCCGGGGGCAGAAGAGTTTGTTCGGCGAATTGGAGGAGGAGGAGGCGAAGGCGACGGTGCCCCTGCCGGACGTCCCCGAGCTGCCGGAACGCGAACGATTGACCTTGGAGAAGGAGGTCTTGGGCTTCTACCGCACCAGCCATCCGTTGGCCGAATTCGAACAGGAGCTTTCCCAGTTCTGCACCCATTCGACGGCCCATATCCCCGACCTGGCCGATCGTACGGAAATCATTCTGGGCGGCATGCTCTCCGCCATCAAACTGGCGCATGTCAAGAAAGTCCGCCCCGGTTCAACGGCCACCAAGTACGCCAATTTCGATCTCGAGGACCGGGACGGCACGATCCGCTGTATCCTTTGGCCCGACGATTTCGTGACCTATGGCGAATGGGTCCAAGCCGATGCGGTGATGGCCGTACGCGGATCGATCGATCGGCGAGACGGCAGCCAGGAGGCGAATCTGATCGTGAACGAGCTGATCCCGCTGGACCAACTGGACACGCGCTACACCACCGGACTGACCATTTCGCTGGAGGAACGCAATACGGACAGCGGTACGTTGAAGTTGCTGCACGAGATCGTCCGCGGCTATCCCGGCCGCCGCGATCTGTTCTTTGTGTTCTCGCTGGCGGACGGGACGCGAGTCCAATTGAAATCGCGAAGGCTGCGGATCGAAGTGGAGCCCGAGTTGCGACGCCGGATCGACCAGTTGCTGGGTCCGGGGCATGTGCGAGTGATCCTCTCGCCGCCCAAGACCAATTCCGGCGGGCGAACCAACGGCCGCCGCCGAGCCCCGGGTTGAGCCGTAGTTCTTTCCCTGAGCCTCGGGCGCCGCGAGCACAGCCTGATTTCACGAAAAGAGCACCAGGAACCAGGAATCAGGAATCAGGAATACGTCCTGCATCGACCTTCGACATCACCACCGACGTACCGACGCACCGGCCAGCGACCATGTTCGGCGCCGGGCTGATTTGGGGTGCCCGTTGGAGGGGTATATCGTTCTCTCGCGTGGGGTGAGTCCGAGGAGGTGCTTTTCCATCGGGTTGTGATGTCGCGAAGCCGGTTGGGGCGGAGTACAATGGGTGGCGGAAACGATCCATCCGATGGGCGCGGGGACGAGGCTGGCGTGTGGCTGGTTGGAGTGAGGCGTGCCCGGCGCCGGGATTCCAGGAGATGAGACCATGACAGCAACGGATCCGCAGGCATTTTCGTCCGGTTCGGGCCGGATTTCCCGCCGCCGCTTTCTGGCATCGACGGTGGCGCTGAGCGCCGTGCCGGCCTTCGTGCCCGCCGCGGTGTTGGGACGCGACGGTCAGGTGGCGGCGAACGATCGTATCACGCTGGCCGTGTTCGGGGTGGGCAATCGGGG
>SLEY01000215.1 GCA_007124535.1 Planctomycetaceae bacterium | reverse complement strand
TGGCAGAGATCGACCGGGTATTCTGCCACCAAGTCGGCGTGGCCCACCGCAAGCAGATGCTGACCGCCTTGGAAATCCCGGAAGGGCGAGATTTCATCACCTACCCCTGGCTGGGAAACACCGGGGCCGTGGCCCTGCCCATCACCTTGGCGCTGGGCGCCGAACGCGGGCAGGTCCAACCGGGCGACAAGACCGCCTTGCTGGGAATCGGCTCGGGCATCAATTGCCTGATGCTGGCGATCCACTGGCAGCGCTCGCTGGTTGGCGGAGGCATGGAGGAGCGGTCGCCGCCGCGTTCGGAACCTGCCCCCGCGGAGGGCGCCAATTCGGCGCCCCACTCGTCACCAGAGGTATGATTTCATCAGGAACACGCGATGTGGCTGCCTCGTTCCCACGCGGAAGCGTGGGAACGAGGGTTCGAGTTCCGTGGTTCGCTAAACGAGCCAATTTCCGGCGCGCGGTATAATTCCGGGCCCGGCGCCCCAGCCACAAGGATTCGCGGCAGTCGCCAATGGACCAACCTCTCGGGCTAGATGAAGCCCCCAGAACGGGTATCCTGGAAGATGGCTTTCCGGAAAACGCATTTCCGGTAATGCTGGAAAAAGTGGCATAGGCGAACCAGGGTTCCCGGAAATCCGCATATTGGGTTCGATCGGTAGCATGGGAATAAACGTCTCGGGTCGAAGAAGGTTAGGCCAAAGAGCCCTCCCACGACCCAATTCCCGGGGTCGTATTTATGACGCCTGTTGAGTTCATCAGCCCAACGTTCTTCCACACGGAGCCAATCATGGGATTCACGGTCGTATGCGCCCTGCTGCTCAGCGCCACTGCGGCAGGTTCCACCATACCTTCCCAAGACATCCAACATCAGAATCAGGTGTTCCGGCGGTACTGGGGCACCGAATTGGAGTGGCGATTCGATGCGCTGCCGGAAAGCGGCAGCGTGCCACCGCATCAAATCCCGTATTCGGGCTATATATATCCCGATAATTACGGTGGCACGATTCAGGCGATGCGCAAATATGACCGGGCCTTCCACAGGGGCCGAACGCCGGCGGCGGACTGGGAGGATCAGGACAACGAGCGGTGGAAAGCGCCGGTGGAACGGCGTGGTCTGTTTCGGGCGATTCGGGGCCCGCGGATGGAGGTTCCCAGTTGGTCGGGCCATTGCAATGGGTGGGCAGCCGCTGCGATCCGCCACGCCGAACCGCAGCAAACGGTGCGTTATCGGGATGTTGTGTTCACCCCGTCGGACATCAAAGGCCTGCTTGCCGAATTGTACATCTTTAACGATGTGGTCGATCTTTCGGGATCGGGGGGGAATATTAGCGCAGGAATCTTTCACGTAGTCCTCGCCAACTGGCTGGGCCGCGGGAGACACGCCTTAGGTATGGAGGCCGATCCGGGTGAGGAAAAATGGAATTACCCGGTTTATGCTTTCAACTCGGATTCAGCCCGCATCTCGAACAATCTGGTCCAAGTGCGTTTGAATCTGGCGTATATCCGAGATACCAGTCGGGAATACGACAAAGCCCCGAAGAACTATGACGTCAAACATTTTCATTATGTTCTGAATCTGGACCACAGCGGCCGAATCATCGGAGGTCGGTTCCTGCGCGGCAGTTCTTTGATCGCGATGCTCTGGCTGCCGCTACAGCCCAAGCAGGCGGGCCAGCCGGGGAATCGAGCGGGGAACCCGCACATCAGCGCGCGGCGGATCCTGGCGATTTGGCGGGCGTCGGTGCCGGCGGAGGAGCGGCAACGCTGGGTGGTCGTCGATCCGCCCGATGAAGACCGCTATGTGTCCGTAGACCACTCGCCCAAACTGATGCCGGTCGGCTACACAGTTCGCCCCTCCGCTTCCCCCGAATCGCCCCAGGTGTCGCGGGCGACCGAGGAAGAGGATGTCGATCACGACGCGGGCCGGGACGCTTCCCCCGAATCGCCCCAGGTGTCGCGGGCGACCGAGGAAGAGGATGTCGATCACAACGCGGGTCGGGACGCTTCCCCCGAATCGCCCCAGGTGTCGCGGACGGCCGAGGAAGAGGATGTCGATCACAACGCGGGCCGGGACGCTTCCCCCGGTTTTGTTGCGCAATGGCGGGACATGGAAGCCGAATTGCACGCGTTCCTGCAGGAGAATTCACCGGAAGAAACACCAACGACCATCAGCCGCGCGGCCCCGTGGCATGATCGCGGCGAGGCGGTGCACCGGGGCTTTGCCACAGATATCTCCAATGTTTCCGAGTCTCCTTGGCAAACCCATCAGGCCCCTTGATGGTCGTCGCGTTAGCATTCCATCTAACGACCGCATTGCTGGCCGTTGCGGTATCCGTGGGCACTTTCCGGCGGGCGACGGCCGCCTCCACGGAGTCGTTCAACTCGCTCGTTTGGGTGGTGCTCATGGGCCTTATCGTGTTAGCCCAGTTGTTGCCGAGGAGGAAGGCACGGGTTCCGTGTGCCGTCGCGTACTACGGCTGGGGGCTGTTAAGTCTGGCTATTTTATGGAACCAGCGCAACGCGTGGGCGGGCCGCCTGTTTGTGTGGGGCGCGCTCTGTGATCTGGCAGGTTTTGCCCTGATTGCGGCTCTGTTAAGTTGGGGAATCCCCCGACTTCGCGCCGGTTGGATGCCGTCGAAATTCGAGGGCAGCCAGTCGTTGTCCAGCCTGGGGTTCGGTATTTGCCAAGCCAGCTTGATCGGTGTCACGGCCGTGTTGGCCGGCTGGGTCGCCTGGGATGTGGCGTTTGCCGAGGCGGGTCGTGGTGTGGCGCTGTTCGGATTGGCGGGTCGTGCGGCAGGAGCGACCGCTGCCCTGATGCTGGTCGGCGCGACGATCGTGATGGCCTGGCAGAGCGAGGCGGGTTGGCGGCGGGGATGGCAGTATGCGTCGATGGCCGCCGGCGTGCTGTTTACCAGTTCCAGCAGCGCGGCCCGGGCCCCGGTTGAATTGCTGAGTACGCCGGGAAGATTTTGCGTTTTTTTTCTCCAGACCTGGTTGGTTTCCCTGGCAATGATGGTCTTTTTGACGCGTTTTGGTCTGGCACGCTTCCTTCCTTCGGGCAACGATTGGATCAAACAGGGTCGGCGGGCTGCGCCGGTCTTCGCCGCCCTCGCCATGTTCCTGCTCACGCTGCTGCTGGTCCAGTAGGGCCGATCGGCTGGCAGGGCGTTTTCGCCAGGCGGACACCCCCTGCGTTGGGCTTGTTCTCGTTCTCCGGCCGCGGCAGGTGGCTTGAATCTCCGCGACCCGATGTGGATAATGCGGCGTTATGTCTGAGGCAATCTGGTTTTTCGCCGATGGCGACGAGGAGCGAGGTCCGGTCACCGAAGCGCAAATACGGGCGCTGATCGGTACCGGCCATCTCCGCCCCGACGATCTGGTTTGGCGCGAGGGTATGGAAGATTGGGCGCCGGCCCGCGAGTTGCCGAGTCTGTTCGGAAAGAGCCCCGGTGGAACCGCCGTAATGGCAGCCAATGGAAGTGATGCGGATGCGGTGAGTCCGGAGGGGTCCCGAAGACGCGCCGGCCCGCCCGCCAGCCACACCCCGTTGGTCGCCGCCAGCCGCTCGGCCTGGAAACGCCCCTTGAACGTGTTCGCTCCGCTGGGATTTGCCGGCCAGCCGTTGATGCTGGTCGGATTGCTGATGGTGATCCTCAGTCGCGGTTGCGAGGCCACGGGGCAACGTCATGTGCAGCGTTTGAATGTCCGCGCGGAAATGGAAGAGGCGCGGTTCGAAGCGCGGGGGCGACGGGCGCGGGCTGACTTGCAACAACAACTGGTCGAATTGGAGAGCGTGGACGATTTGACCCCCGCCGGGCGAACTCGCCGAGATCGGTTGCAGCAGGCACTGCGCGAGCTGGAAACGCGGCAGGAAGTGGAGCGGCAACAGCTGCGTGACGGGGCGTGGCAAGAACTCCAGGAAGCGGCCGAGGAAGCCCGAAGGACCAATGTGGTTTGGGATCTCTGGCGTGGCCGCATCTTCTGGTTAGGCACGCTGTTGCTGGCCTTCGGTCTGTGCATCATCGGGTTCACCTACCAGGGGGCCCCACAATGGGTATGCCTCGCGATGCTGGCAGTCCTGCTCCTGAGTCTTTATTTCGGCTATGCCCCTTAAGCTCTGTCCCAAATGCCCCCTGGCCCAGGGGGTTCGTTTGTGCTTGTCAAGATCAAAGTGTTCGATCCCATTTTTGTTCTGCATCGATCCTTACTCCTGACAGGGGATTCGGGCCGTTTTGATTCTTAGGTTGTAACCTGCGCGCTCTTGGCGCGCTTCATCCAATCGTCCTCCCCCTCCTCCTCGAACACCGCACCGGCCGGCTGACAGCGGGCCGTTCGCCGGGTTCCAGGACAAGGAGGACGCCCCGATTCCTTTCTTGGTTGTGGCGCAGCCGCGTTATAAGGCCACTATGGGGAATGCGTACTTCCTTAAACCGGTCATTTTGTTGCGGGGCAAATCGATCGAATGGTCCGGGGGCTATCGTTCGGGCCGAAATTCCGCTAAAATTGGGGCAGATCGAGCCGGATGAGCCGCCGTGTCTGCACGGCGCTCTCGCATCGCAGTTGCCTGCATTGCCCGTCTTGCTCTTCCCGTCCTGGGCCAACACTACAAAGGAGGGAACGATTCGATGAAAGTCGCCGAATGGAATATTCTCCGGTTCTTTCGCCACTATCAGGTCGGACCAGCGGAAATGCTGTTCTTCGGCCCCAAGGACCGTAAAGTCGCCGCCGGCAGCTTTCGCTCCGCGATGGGGTCGCTGATCGAACAGGGGTTGGTCGTCAAGGAACGGCCGGACCAAGCCTATTCGCTGACCACCGCCGGCTACCACGCTTCGTTGCTCGCGCTCCGAAAAAACCAAGGGAGCGGCCGCTAGGTTTGCCCGGACACCCGACTCCGCTGACCCCTGAGCAGCACACCACCAGCCATTGCCACTCGGAAAACCCAAGTTTCGTTGGTTCCAGCGATTCCGTCCGGTCTACAGGGGCCCTTCCACCGCCGCGCTTCCATACAGAGGCAGGTAGCGGTAGTAGACCTGCAGTAGCATCACGCACATCGCCGTGGTATACAGGCGGCCTCCGGACTCGGCATGCGGATCCTCGAAATACCAGCTACCGTTCTGGTGGCCCTGCCGCGACTGCGTGGCGATCAGATGCTCGCGCAGCGCTCCGTTCCACGCATCCCATCCGGGACCTTCATGGTGGTGCATCACCTGATGGGCGTAGTAGTTGAAGTACATATCCGTGCGCGAGGGGCCCAGTTCCTCTAAATACCGCACTCCCTGTTCCAAGCGCGGATCGTCCCGGGCCCATCCGTAGTACATTCGGGCTAACAAGCCAATCGCCGTAGGACCCGGAGACTGGCCTGCGGACAGATAGCCGTAGTAGGCGCCGTCGTCCTCCTGGACCAGATCCAGGAACGCAACGCCTCGCTGCAGCACTTCCTGGGGAACTTCCAGACCGGCGAGGCGAGCGCTGTTCAACGCCATGATTTTCCAGCCGAATACGGTCGTGTCGCCTGGTTGTCCCGGGTAGTATCGCCACCCTCCCTGTTCGTGTTGTGCGGCGACGATGAAGTCCACGGCGGCCTGAGCCGGTTCGCGGAGGGATTCGTCCTGCAGCAGGGCGTAGCCTTCGCACAGCGCAATCGTGGCGATTCCCTGGGCGTACATGGTGCCTTCCTGCAGATCCCCCCCATGCGGTCCCCGAATCATCCGGTTGACCAGATAGTACAAACCCCGCTCGACCAAGGACAGGTACTGGCTCTGCGGCGTGGTTTCTCCGGCTCCGAGGAAGGCGAGCAGTGCCAGGCCGGTGGCAGCGGTGGTCGAAGCATGGGTGCCGGGATTGGCGCACATCCCGCCACAAGCGCCGTCGCGATGGTCGAAACGCCAGCTGCCATCCCGTCGCTGGTGGGCGGCCAGCCAAGCCAGACCGCGTGCCATCGCATCTTCGCTGGCCGCGGTTCCGCCACGCGTCCGGACCAGCCGGGCCCGGCTTTGCGGATCCCGGCCCTCATATCCGCCACCACGCACCGCCGTGCGAACCGGTTGCAGCAGATCGCGCGGCTGGAACCGTCGCGGGCGGGGAGCCGCCGCTGGCTCCGAACCGCCGGGCAGCGGGTCCAGGAACACTTCGGGAACCACCGGACCGGCCAGTTGGTCGATCACCGTGCCCAACGATTCCTCCTGCGGGCCCGGGGCCGCATCCTGTGCGACCACAGCGCCTGGCAGAACCAACTGCGGCTCATCCGCAGGGCGGGCCACCGAAATCACCAAACCGCCCCCCTCCTCCCGGTCCCAGAATCCCAGGTAGGCCAGGACCAGGATCAGTCCCAGGTGGACCACGAAGCTGACCGCACCGCTGAACAAACCGCCCGGACGGAGGCGCACTCCGCTCACGCGGCGGGCAAGACGCTTTCCTCGCCCACTGTGGGTAAGAAAAGTTGTCCTGACCGGTTCGGACTCGGGGGAGGATCGGAACAGCATATCACGACGGCTTGCACGCTCGGCAGTTCGGTCGCAGGGGAACACGGCGAAGGGACGTCCCCCGGCGCATCGCCGCCCGGGCGACAGCGCCATTATATCGGTTTTTCCCGCAGTTCCCGTGCAATCATCCGACGGCCGCGCCCGGCAGCGCGCCAAAGCGCACCCCAGCTGGCGCGATTACACCGATTGCACCGATCGCCCGGCCTGGCCAACGCATCGCGGGACCGGTCCCCGGACGAGCATCACATCGGTGGGGAGGCTTACCAGCCGCTCCCCCAACACTCCCTAAACGACTTCTTTATTCTAAAAAGCTTTCCCCTGAAAGAACTGTTCCTGGGGTGGGCTTGAACTGAGGGCGACATCTGAGCTACAATACGGTTTCACGAGAGGAGATCGCGTCGTGATCGGCGGCCTGCCCCCACGCGTCTGATTTCCATCTCGCGGGAAACGGGGTGTAGCGCAGCCTGGTTAGCGCGTTTGACTGGGGGTCAAAAGGTCGCTGGTTCGAATCCAGTCACCCCGACATTCAATAAGCCGTGAACCTACAAGGGTTTGCGGCTTTTTTCGTGCACCCGCATATCGGGGAACAGGGCAGGTCAATGCAACGATATTGCAACACCCGGCGGGGGAAAACGGGCCAATGCCATGCCAATGCAACACCGTTCCCCCCGTTTGCGTTGCGATTGCCAAGCGCCGGACAGTTGCAACGCAAACGGGAG
>SLEY01000438.1 GCA_007124535.1 Planctomycetaceae bacterium | reverse complement strand
TGCTCCGCCCCGGCGGCGGTGGCCAGGGCATCGGTCGGTTGGGCCTGGAGCGATGCCGCCGGTCGGGGTTGATCGGCCAGTGCGCGTCGTTCCAAGGCGGGCGTGGCGGGCGCCAAATCCGGACCGGGCGGGGTCTCTTGCGTGGCCTCGGCTCGGCGTGCGGCTGCCGAAGCGATCATGGCGGGGCTATCGGCGGCGGGGCGTGCCCGGTCCAGATTGCGTCCGGCCCCGATGCCGGCGGTACCGGTAAGGGCCCGGTTCATCGCGGTGCGAGCGGGCTGGGCGGCCGGGTCACTGGCGCCGCGCGTCGTTTCCGCCAGGGCGGGACTTTCCACCGCCGTGGGCGTGGCCGGGAGTGGGGACTGCAGGGCGGCGCGCGCGGGCGGTTGGGGCGATGGGGAATCGGGCAGAGCACTGGGTACGCTGGGCGTTTCGGTGCGGGCGAGTGCGGGGGGAGCGATCTGCGGCGTGCGGGCGGCGGACGGGGCTTCCCGCGCGGGCTGGCTACGTTCTGCCGCCGGCTGGGCCACCGGCTGGCGGGCGAGTCGGGCGGCCGAGGGCCGCAGCTGATCCTGAGCGGCCTCGGCCGCCGCCAGTTCCCCCGTGACCTCGACGGGAACCGTCGTGGCCTGGGGCAAAGCGGCGGGCGTTTGCCGCCGAGTCGGCGCGCTGGTCTCCGCCCGGGCCAATTGCTCCGCCGGTTCGCCGCGTGGCAAGCGGGTGCGAGCGGGCGAGGCGGGGTGGGCGGCGGCAGCGCTCTCCGGGGCCCCGGGCGACTCGGCCCGTGCGGCGAGTTCAGCGGCGTGGTCGGTGGCCGAAGGGGACGTTTGGTGGCGTGTGGCGGGCAATTCGCGGGCCGCGGGCGCTTCCGCCGTGGTGTCCGGGGCGGGGGCAGCCCGTTCCAGCGCCTCGGCCGCGGCACGGACAGCCGGGCTGGGCGAAGCGGCCGCGGGGCGCGGGATGGTCGCCGGCGCCGCAGCCACCGCCTCGGGCGACGTCTCCGCGCGAGTTCGCGGCAGGGTCGGCGGAGCCGGTGTCTCGGGCGGGGCAGCGACCGGTTCGGCAGGCGTGGCCTGCGCGGCACGGGCCGGCTCGGCCGGGGTCTGCCGTTGGGCGGCCACCGCCGCCTCCGCGGGCGCCGGCAATTGATCGGCCGGTTCCGCCGGCTCCGCTTCCGCGGCAGGAGACGCGGCCGCCAGTGTTTCGGTCGGCGGTGCGTCCGGTTCCGCACGAGGGGTACGAGGGCGAGTTGTCGGCGCGTGGTCCGGCTCAGCCGCCGCGGCTCGTTCGGCTGCCGCCCGTGCGGGCGCCGGCGGTGTCGCCGCGGCGATCTCGGCCGCCGTGACCGGTTCCGCGGCCGCGGGTTGCCGTGCCGGGGGCGTATCGGTTTGCGCACGGGCCAGAGGCAAAGTGGTCGGCTGCACCTGGTCCTGCGGGGTCGGTTCGGCCGGGTCCGCAACGCGGGGCTCCCGGGCCGCCGTCACCGCGTCCGGGCGTGGTGTGGTACGCGGCTGCCGCGTCGGCAGATCGATGGGTGTCTGGGCTCGTTCCGGCCGCGGCTCGGGCCTCAACTGCCGTTGCTGGGACATCTGCGGGTCGGGCACCCGCGTGTCGGGCACCGGTTCCGCCGGCGGCGCATCGGGGGTCGGGGTGGCCATGGCCTGACGCTGGGCCAACGTCGTTTGCGGCTGGAGCGGAGCCGTTTCGGTCTGTTGGGATGCCGCGGCGGGCGCGTCCAGATCGACGGCGGTGCGCGGCAGGCTGACGGGCGGGGCCATCTGGCGGCTCAGCGCCGGGGTTGCGGACTCCTGGACCTCCGGCTCCGGCGTATCGGTGCGGCGTGCCATGCGGAGTTCGGTCGCCGGTTCGGTCAGGGCCGGTTCGGTCGCCGGATCGCGGCGGGGAAGTTGGGCCGGCGTCTCGCGCCGGGCCAACTGGCTCTCGCGGGCCGTCAATTCGCGTGGTTGGGCGGCGGGGGTCTGAGCCAGTTCGCCGGCTTGGGTGCTGGGCGGCCGCGGTTGGATCTGCGACGTCCGGCGGCTGAGCTGTGCCGGTTGGTCGCTGTAGCGGGGCCGGGTTTCTTCCGCCTGTGCCCGGCGCACCCGGGCGGGGCGGGGCGATGTCTCCACCTCGGGCACCGGCTCCGGCTGGACCTGCGGCACACTCGCCGCCCGCTCCACCGGCTCCCGGGGGACCTCGAGTTCTCGTTCGGGAGCCGGGGTTTCGATCTCGACGGGCTGTTCGAACTCCTGCCGCAACTGGTCCCGCCGCGGTGATTCGAAATACACCGGCAACGTCACCGGTTCCCGCCGCTCCGCCAGATCGCTCTGCGTCGCCAGCAGCTCCTGCACACGATCGAATAGCCGCAGTTCCAGCGAGACGATCAACATCATCGCGTGAAACAGCAGGCACAACACGATGGCCAACTGCATGCTTCGGCGGAACACCCGGTTTTCCACGTAGGCCAGGGCCACGGCCAACGAAATCGTGAACAGGGCGGTCAGCGACAACCACGTCGCGGCATTGCTGTACCAGCGGGGGGCGTCAAAGCGGAGATACGCCAGGATCGACCCCATGGTAAAGCCGGCCAGGACACACAGGGCCAGCAGCACCGGCCACAGCTGCTCATCAAAAGCACGACGGATGGGGACAGTTCGCTTTCGGAGGATGCGTTGGATTTTGGCCATGTCATCTGCCGATGTTTCCGTCGGTGGTCAACCGGTAATCGAAGATCCCCACCTGATTGCACAAGTTCATCACGAACACCGCGTGGTCCAAGGGAACGCGTTTATCCGCCCGGATCACCACCGACTGGTTGACCGGATTATTCGTAGCGGCCCTGCGCAGAACCGCTTCCACTTCGTCTCCCGTCAGGTGCTTGCCGTCCACGAAGTAATTCCCTTGGTGATCGATATTGACGAACACCTCGCGGGGCTGAAACGTCATCGGTTGGGCCTCGCTCGCCGCCGGAAGGACCACGTCCAATTCGCGATCTTCCTGGGCGAATCGCGTGGCGACCAGGAAGAAGATCAGCAAGAGGAACACCACGTCGATCAAGGGGGTCAGACTGAGGGTTCCCAGGGCGTGGCCACGTTTGATTTTTACCGCCATGTCGGGAGCATCTCCGGGGAGGTCCAGGTGCTAGGGGGCCGCCGTTCGCGCGGGGGACGCGGGCGCGGGGGGCGGCTTCGGGTCGGGCAGTTCGTCGCGAGGCGCCGCGTCCGTCTTGCCACGCGAGGTCCCCGCGGCCTTGGAGCCATTCCCCTGGCCGAACCGTACTCGCCCTTCGTACCGTTCGATCTGGGGCAGCAGGTTGAACAGCAGCTCGTCGATCTGGTGGAACGCCTTGGTGATTCGCCCTTCGAAATAGTGGGACAGGATCGCCGCGGGAATGGCCACACTGAGCCCGGCCAGGGTCGTCACCAGAGCGACGTAAATTCCCTCCGCCAGATAGTCCGCCTTATTCTGGCCCGGGGCCAATTGGGTCGTATCATGAAAGGCCCGGATCATGCCCCAGACGGTTCCCAGCAGCCCCATCAACGGGGTAACTACTGCAGCCAGATTCAGCCAGCGGACGTTGGCATAGATCCGTTCCGCTTCCCGCTCGCTGGCTTCGGACACGGCGTGCTCGACTTCCGAATGGGGTCGGCCGACCTTCAGCAGCATGGCGCGGATCACGTTCGAGGCAGCCGAGGGGATCCGCTGGCACAACCGGTAGGCTTGGCGCGGGTCGAAGCCAGCGGGGCTGCGTCCCAGCTCGCCCAGGTGGAGCACCAGTTCGTCCGGCAGGATCTTATCCTTGCGCAGCCCCAGGGCCCGTTCGATGGCAAAGGTCACGACCAGCATGGACATCAGCAGGATGGGCACGATGAACACACCGCCTTTGATCAGCAGGGCGAAGAAATTGATCCCTGGAATTTCCTGGCGATCGGGTTGCGAGGCAGCCTCGGGGAGGGGCTCGCCCGGCTCGCTTGCCGGCAGCGGGGGCGGCGCTGCGCTGGGACCGGCGGGATCCTCCGGGCCGTTTTGTGCCCGGACGGCCGGGGCGAGGGTGGAGAAAGCGGCCGACAATATGACGGCCAGAGCGAGCAGACCATACCGCGGCCGCCGCTCAACAAGGGGTAAACAATACATTACGGTTGCCTCGCTCCACAGGAAGGCGTCGACTTGGGGAGTTTTGCGCTGGTACGCGGGCAGAGTCCGCGTTGCGGGGCGAACTCGGTAATTGGGGCAGTTCAAGTTAAAGCTGGGACAGTGCTTCCAGCCGTTTTTGGGCGGCAGCCACCAGGTCGCTATCCGGATGCCGGTCCAGGACGTACTGGTAATACTTGCGGGCTTCGGCGATCCGCTCGCCGCGCTCCGGCGGTTGGGCAGCTTCGATCTGCGTTTCGGCACAGCGAGCCGCTTCGAACGCGGAGCGAGCCTGCCAGCTCTTGACCGCGCTGCTGGCCGACTCGCCCCCATAGCCATACATGACCCGCTGGAATTCGCGGATCGCCCGCTCATGCTCTTTCCGGCCGAAATACAGCTGGCCGATCATGAAACGGGCCCGCGCGCCAACGGTGCTGCGGGACAATTCGGCGGCCCGGGTGTAGTTTTCCAAAGCGGCTTCTTCGTCGCCATGATTCTGCTGGGCCGAAGCCAGTTCGAAATAGGCCTCAGCCCGGTAGGCCGTTTCGGGATGTTCTTCCAGCAACTGCTGGAACATGGCGATCGCTTGATCCCACTGCTCCAACTGCGCTGCCGACTGGCCCCCATGCAGCAGGGCCAGTACTGCCAGGACCGGTGACGAAAGGGCCACTTCCTGGGCCGCCTGGTAAGCCGGCAACGCTTGGGCATACTCTTCCAAACGGAAATGGCACTCGGCCATCATGAACACGGCATCCGGAGCCAGCTGGCCGTCCGGATAACGTTCCCGTTGCTGGTGGAACTGTTCCCGCGCCTGCTGGTAATCCTGTTGCTGGAAATAGGACCAGCCCAGTTTGTAGGTACTTTTCTCCCCCAAATCCTCCTGGACGGTCCCGGCCCGGGCAGCCGTATAGGCGGCGACCGCCTGATCGAAAGCACGTTCTCCGTAAGCTGCCTCGCCCACATGGAAATGGGCCTCGGCCGCCAGGGGGCTGTCGGGATGCTCCTCGACCAACCGCGCAAACACGTCCACGGCCTCCGCCTGCCGCTCCGTTTGGTCCATCGACTTGAGCGCCCAGCCGGTTTCATAGAGCACCTTATCCGTACCCGAATAGGCCGGTTCCATTTGGAGCACCTGTTCGAATGTGGCGATCGCGTCCTCCCATTGGTCCAACGCCACCTCGGCCAATCCCCGCTGGTAGAGCGCTTCCCCCCGATCTTCCGCCGAGGGCTCAAAGGCCAGAAAACGCTCGACATCCTCCAGCACCTCGGCGTACTGGCCCGCCTGGCGCCGCGTCACCGCCCGGGCAAAGTAGGCGTCCGCCACCAGTTCGTGGCCCTCGTGATCCGCGATCACCCGGCCGAACGCCGCGATCGCGGCCTCCGGTTCCTGCATCCGCACGTGCGTCCAACCCAGCCGATACAGGGCGAACGGAGCGAACACGGAATCCGGCCATCCGTCGATCACCGCCTGGTACTGCTCTGCGGCCGTGGCGTCGTCTCCCGCCGCATGCGCGTACTCGCCATAACGGTAGTTCGCCTGGTCCAAGAGATCACTGTCGGGAAACTCGGCGATCATCTGTTGAATCGTCTCGATCGCCTGCTCCGTCTGACCCTCCGCCTGCTGCGCGCGGGACATCAGCAGCATCGCTTCGTCCGCCTGCCGCCAATCGGGTTGGGCTTCCACGGAGGCTTGCAGCGCCGTCAGGGCCTCCGGATGCTGATTCTGGAAGAAGTGGCTGCCGCCGATCAGGTACATGGATTCCGCCCGAGCATCGGGTTCCGAAAACTTGTCGGCGAGCGGCTCCAACAACTCGAGCACTTCCGCGTACTTGCGCTGCAGCCACAGGGAAACGGCCCATCGGAGCCGCCAGCGATGGGCTTCCCCGTGCTCCGCATGGGCTTCCAGCAAGTCGCCATACGCCGTCTCCGCCTCGGCATGCTGGCCGGCTTGCAACCGGCTCTCGGCGGAAACGTAGCGGACATCGGGCGTCAAGGCGTGTTCCGGATGGTCTTCCAGAAACTCGGTCACCAACTCCAAGGCCTGGTCCAGTTGCCTCAATTCCAGTGCGGCAAACGCCGCGTTATACAAGGCTTGGGGCGCCAAGTCGTGCTCGGCGTGCTGGCGGGCGATTTCCAGATACCTCTCCAGAGCTTGTGGCCGCGTCTCGGGCGTCTCGTACCACGCATCCGCCTGGTGCATTTTCAAAAAGACCAGGAACGGACTGTCCTCGGCCGCCGGCAGGACCGGTTCGACCAACTCCAGCACCCGCTCCGGTTGGCCCTCACTCAGGGCGATGCGGCACAGCAGATGCACTGCCTCGACCGCCCTCTCTCCGCCCTCGTCTCGCACCGTTTCCAACCACTCGATCGCTTGCGGAAACTGTTCGGCCCGATAATAGGCCCGGCCGGCCGAGATTGCCGCCGCCGCCGCTTGCTCCGATTCGGGATATTCCGTGACGATCCGGGCGTAAACCGCCGCTGCCTCGTCGAAGCGCTCCAGGCGGCTCAAACAGAACGCTTGCCGCGAGAGCGCGTAGTCCGCCGCGTCGAAATCCGGAATCGCCGCCGCCTGGGCAAAAGCCTCCGCGGCCGCCTCCACATCCCCCGCCTGCAGGATCGTCTCCGCTTTGCGAACCTGGATCTCGGCCAGCAACGCCTGATCCTCGGATTCCTCCAGGAACGTATCGTAGATCCGCCCCGCCTGTTCGTACCGGCCCAACTCTTCGTACGTCACCCCCAAGGCATATAATGTATCGCTCCGCAACGGGGTTTGGGGAAACTCGTCCAGCAACTGAGCGTAAGCCGCCGCCGCCTGCTCCTTGCGGTCCTGATGATATTCGGCCTCGCCCAGAAAAAACCAAGCCTGCTCCCGATTCTTGCCCTCCGGGTACTTCTCCAATAACGCCGTCAGCGTCTCGACGGCCTCAGCCAATAAGGGGGGATCTTCTTGGACGCCCAACGTAAACTGGCACCAGCCCAGATGCAAATAGGCATCCTCCAACGCCTCGAAATCCGCGTGGTCGCGGACCACAACCGCAAAAGCGGCCGCCGCCTGCTCGTATCGCCGCAACTGCAGATTGCAGATGC
>SLEY01000246.1 GCA_007124535.1 Planctomycetaceae bacterium | reverse complement strand
GTGCCCACGCTTCCGCGTGGGAACGATGCCCCGATTGAAAACAACCTCTTCCCCAGGGCGGCGCTCCGCGGCGATCGCCGCGGTCACGGCATGGTTTGATGAATGGACCATGGCCCCGGTACCATGAACCATGGATTACCGCCGGGCGGGCCGCGCATTTCCCCGCCCCGAAGGGGCCGTGACAAATCAGCCCAGGGCAGAGCGGAGCGGACTGAGGGGACCGTTCTCGTTATGGGAACTGGCCTTGGCGTTGGAGTTGTTCGATGACTTGCCGGGCCAGGGTTTCGGGGGTTTCCTGGTCTCCGCGGAGGACCAGCTCGGGGCGTTCGGGCGGTTCGTAGGGGGCGTCGATGCCGGTCAGGCCGTGGAGTTGGCCGGCGCGGGCTTTGCGATACAGGCCTTTGGGATCCCGGGCTTCGCAGATTTCCAGCGGCGTGTCGACGAAGACTTCCAGGAAATCGCCGGTCGAGCCGCTGGCTTCCACCATCCGGCGGGCGGCGTCGCGGTCGCGGCGGTAGGGGCTGACCAACGCCGTCAACGTGACCAGCCCGGCGGAGGCGAACAGCTGGGCCACCGCGGCGATCCGCCGGATGTTCTCCTGGCGATCCTGTTCGGAAAAGCCCAGCCCGAATCGGTTGGCATACTCCAGTCCATGTTCCAGCAAGCGATCCGGCCCGGCGTTCAAGCCCTGGCGGACGTTGTCGCCGTCCAAGAGGAAGCTGTGGATTCCCCGCGCATACAATTGCCGATCCAGGGCATTGGCGATCGTGCTCTTGCCGCAACCGCTGTAGCCGGTGAACCAGACGACGCAGCCGCGATGCCCGTTCAACCGTTCGCGTTCCGCGCGGGTCACGGCATGATCGTGCCAGATGACCTGGGTTCTTTCCACGTGCTTCTCGTCGGGCATCATTTCCTCGTCCCCGTGTGTGGACCGTCAGGCGATTTCGGATCCAGGTTTCGCAAACGGCGGCGGATGCGCCACAGACCGGCCGGGATGCGGCAGGCTTCGCGCAGCAGGCACAAGTGGCCGCCGGGAACCTCGGACCAGTTGACCGGCGCCTCGACCACCCGGTATCCGGCCCGCTGGGCGCGGGCCAGCACTTCCAGGTCGAACAGGTAGCCGGTTTCCTGCAACGGCTGGAACAGGTCGCGGGCCGCCCGACGGTCGAACATTTTGAAGCCGCATTGGGTGTCGCGGGCGGAGATCCCCAACCAGAGGCGTGCCAGCCAGGCGAATCCGGCTCCGGCCAGTCGCCGCCGCCAATTCCGCCGGCGCCGCAAACCGGCGGCCGGCGCCAGGCGCGAGCCGATGGCGATGTCGGCGCCGCCGTCCAAGGCGGCCAGTAAGCTGTCCGCCTCTTCGATCGGGGTCGCCCCATCGGCGTCGGCGAACAGCAGGCGCCGACCGCTGGCCGCCAGCATGCCCGTGCGGACCGCGGCGCCTTTGCCGCGACACACCGGATGCGTGCGGACCCGGATCGGCGAGGGCGGTCGGGCCCGTTTTTCCAGGAATTCCCCGGTCCCGTCCCGGCTGCCGTCGTCGACCACGATCACCTCCCAGGCGTTCGGAAACCGGACTTGCAGGTACGATTCCACGCGTTCCAGAAACGGCGGCAGGCGGGCCGCTTCGTTCCAGGCCGGCAAGACGACGGACAGCGCGGGAGCGCACACCAGGCGAACCTCCGGGGTGGGGCTTACACATCCAGGTTACGGACGTCCAGGGCATGTTTCTCGATGAACTCGCGCCGCGGCTCGACCTTGTCCCCCATCAGGATCCGGAACATATCGTCGGCCGCCCCCGCGTCCCGCATGCTGACTTGGACCAGCGTGCGGTGACTCGGATCCAGGGTCGTTTCCCGAAGCTCCTCGGCATTCATTTCCCCCAGACCTTTGAAGCGGGTCACCTGCATACCCTTCTCGCCCGCCGACCGGATGGCCGGCAGCAAACCGCGGAGGTCTTCCAACGGGAACTGCGTCTCGCCGCGGTACAGCCGATACGGCGGTTCTTGCACGCCCGTCCGCTCTTGCGGGATCAGCGACTGGATGTCGAACCCGTAATTGGCCAATTCCTTGAGCCCCGCGTTGATCGTGCGGACTTCATGCAATTCGATGATGTGCAACTGGGGAGCAGCCTGGCCGTTGCCATCGCTCTCGTCGCTGGTCGCCGGCGCGTCGCCCACCGCCGCCTCGCGTCCCGTCACCTGCTCCTGTTCGCGAACGAAGGTATCCAGTTTCTCCCGCGTCGTGAACCAGAATTCCTCGATTCCGTAGAACACGTGGTAGACCGGCAGGCGGCCGGTTTCCACGTCCATGCGTTCGGCATGGATCTTCAGACTGATGCCCCGCCGTTCCAGGGCCGTCAGGGCCTCTTCCATCGCCGCCAAGGTATAGCACAGCTGGTCCATGTCGCGGCCCTCGATCAGCCGGCCGTCCTCGACTTGCAGCCGCGCGTCGACGATCCCCTTTTCCAGCAGCTGCCGCTTCATCTCTTCTTCACTGTGGATGTAGTAAGTCTCCTTCTTGGTGCGGACGCGGAACAGGGGCGGCTGGGCCACGAAGACATGGCCCTGCGAGACCAATTGGTACATCTGGCGGTAGAAGAAGCACAGCAGCAAGGTGCGGATATGCGAGCCGTCGACGTCGGCATCGGTCATGATGATGATCTTGTTATAGCGGCGGCGGGCCACATCCTGATCCTCGCCGATCCCGATCCCGATGGCCTGGATCATGCTTTGAACTTCCTCGTTGGCCAGCACCTTATCTTCGCGGGATTTGTAGGCGTTGATGATCTTCCCGCGGAGCGGCAAGATCGCTTGGAAATCGCGGAGCCGTCCGCCTTCGGCGCTGCCGCCGGCCGAATCCCCTTCGACCAGATACAGTTCGCACCGCTCCATTTCCTTACTGATGCAATCCCGCAATTTGCCGGGCAAACCGCCGCCGCCCAGCACGTTCTTGCGTTTGCGGAGCACGTCTTTGGCCTTGCGCGCCGCTTCCCGCGCCTCGGCCGCCAGCACGCCTTTGCGGACAATCGCCTTGGCCTGCCGGGGATGCTCCTCCAGGTATTTCCCCAGTCCCTCACCCACGGCCGAGCCGATAATGCCCTCGACCTCACCGTTGCCCAACTTGGTCTTGGTCTGGCCTTCGAACTGCGGATGGGGCACGCGAATCGAGAGCACCGCGGTCAGCCCTTCCCGGAAATCGTCCCCGCTGGGCATCAGGTCCTTGAATATGTTCTGCTTCTTCCCATAGTTGTTCAACGTACGGGTCAGGGCGGAACGGAAACCGGAAACATGGGTGCCGCCTTCGATCGTGCTGATGTTGTTCACATAGGAATGCACGTTCTCGGTAAACTCGCCCGTGTACTGCATGGCCAATTCGTACCCCACATCGTCCGCTTCGCCGGCGAAATAGATCACGTCCGGATGGAGCACATCGCTGGCCCGGTTCAGATGCTCGACGAATTCGCTGATCCCTCGCCGATAGTGGAACTCCTCGCCCTCGTCGTTCCGCGTGTCGTGAAAGCGAATCCGCACGCCCCGATTGAGGAACGCCAGTTCCTGCAGGCGTTTGTGGAGCGTATCGAAGACGAACTTGGTCGTCTGAAAGATCGTCCCGTCCGGCTTGAAGGTAGTCTTGGTACCCCGCTTGTGCGTCTTGCCGATTCGTTTCACCTGGCCGATCGGCACGCCCCGTTCGTACTCCTGCTGGTAGACGTGCCCGTCGCGGCAGACTTCCACTTCGCACCATTGCGAGAGGAAGTTCACCACGGTCACCCCCACACCGTGGAGCCCGCCCGAGGTTTGATAGACGCCCTTCTGGAACTTCCCGCCGAACTTCAGCACGGTCATCACGCCCTCGACCGTCGAGACCTCGCGGCCCATTTCTTCAGTCAGCTGGGGGTGGGTTTCCACCGGGATCCCTCGCCCGTCGTCCTCGACCGTGACCGATCCGTCCGTATTGACGGTCACGCTGATGTTCCGAGCGTAGCCGGCCATGGCCTCGTCGATCGAATTATCCACCACCTCGTAGACCAGATGGTGCAAACCTCGGCCGGTGACATCGCCGATATACATGGCCGGCCGTTCGCGGACATGTTCGATATCCGACAAATGCTGCAGATCTTTCGAACCGTAATCTTCATCGCCCCGCTGCAGGGTGAACGAATACTCCTCGATCGCCTCTTCGCTTGGAAAACTTGCGGGAGTATCGGCAGGCAGGGAATCCGCAGGGGCTCCCTCGGGCGTCGGGGAATCCTGCGGGACTGCGGATTCATGCGTCTCGTCTGTCATCGATTTCCTTTCACTCCTTCAACGGTTCCGGGGCACGGTACCGATTCGGAACCGCAGGTCGCGGATCTTCTGATCCGGCGCCAACCGCTGGATGTCCTTGATAATCTTCCGTTTGATAAATGTCAGTTCCTGCAGGGTGGCCGAATTGCTGACGATCACCTCCAGCACGCCGCGTCGGATCGGGCCCGGGAAACTGGCCGCCGCCAACAACTGGCCCACCGCCTGGGACCAAAGCTGACTCAATTCGCTGGCCGCTTGCACCCGGGCGTACCCGCGCCGCGTCATCAATTCGCTGAGCGCCTCGGCAATGGGGGCCGGTCCACGCAGGAAACGCTGGCGGCTGGCGATATCCCGACAAACCCATTCGCTCCAATCTTCCGGCCCAGCCATACCAAGACCTACTCCTCCACGGGTCGCCCCGCCGTTCAGCGCTCACGCGACAGCGGCATCACCACATACCGATACCCGTCATCCGTATTGAACAGCGTCGCCGCCTCGTCATTCTCGATTTCCACCGTCACGTTCTTTTCCGCCTCCAGCACGCGGAGGAAATCCGACACGAAGCGATGGTTCAGTGTGACCGTCACCGAGGGACCCTCATAAGCGATGGGCAGCTCGATGCGCGACTGGCCCACCTCCGCGGAGCGAGCGGCCAGGACCAGTTTCCCGTCTCCGAAGGCGAAATCGATTCCGCGACTGTCCGTGTCCGAAACAATCGACGCCTGGCGGAGTGCCGAGTACAGCGGCCCGACCTGCAGGTCGATTTGCTGGGCATCGCGCCGCGTGGGAAACACATCCCGCCACTTGGGGAAACGCCCCTCGACCAGCCGAGTCTGGATCGTCGCATTCGGGGTTTTCAAAATCACATCGTTGGCTCGGGCGGCCAGACAGATCTCGGCGTCCGGATCGGTCAGGGCCCGTTCGATCAACTGCATGGAGCGTGACGGCACGATCGTGGTCGTCTCCCCCGTTTCATGCCCGCCCACCGACTCGGCAGCCCCTTCCATCTTGGCCAATCGCCGACCATCGGTGCCCACGGCGATGATCCCCTCCGTTGTCATCTCCAGCAGCACCCCACCCAAGGCATAGCGGCTGCTTTCCGTATCGGTGGCGAACAGGGTCCGGCGAATCAGCTCGCGCATGAGGCGGGCAGGCAATTTGTGGTATTTGTCTTCTTCGAACAACGCCACGGCGGGGAATTCGTCAGGATTCTGGGTCGGCAATTCGAATTGGCTGTAAGCCCCTCGGACGCGCACGCCTTCGTCCGTCATCTCCAGCTGAAGCTTCTCCTCCCGACTCTCCCGCAGAATCGAACCGAAGGACGCGACCGGCAAGACCGCGATGCCCGGCGCTTCCACTTCCAAACCTTGAACCGTCAAGCGAATCCCGATTTCCATGTCGGTTGCCATCAGAGTGGCCTGATCGTCCTGTACCTGGATCTTGACGTTCTGCAGGATGCTTCGGGGACTGCGTGCGGGAGCGACCATTGCTGCCGTTTGAAAGGCGGATAAGAGCAGCTCACGATCACAGGTCATTTTCATAGCAACATATCCTTGGTTGATGCGTGCGGAGTCCAATATCTATTTATCTAATTTTCCATACATTGGTAGCAGTCATCTGCGGCCCCCGGATGTCGATCGATTCGGGATCGTTCGCGTTCAACGCGGAACTGGTCGGGGTTCGCGGCGAATTTCGCGGGCCGAAAGGCGGGGGAAAACGTGTTGCCTGGCTGTCGCCCGGCTGTCGGGGCCCGGTCGGTGTCCGGCGATGGTTTGGCCCCGGGAGGCAGGTTCCGGTCGATAATCGCTCGGATGGCGACAGTCGCCAACCGGCGGCTGACAATTTTTCCCCAGCCGCGGCACCGTCCGGAAGTTGGCGAACATTGATGTTCATGGCGACTCCAATTGGGAGGTCAGTTCCTGGACGGCCCGGTGGATCGCCGGATCGCTGGCCATTCGCTGCTCGGTTTTCCGGCAGGCATGCAGGACGGTGGTGTGATCGCGATTGCCGAAATGGCGTCCAATGTCGGCCAGACTCTTTCCGGTCAGTTGGCGGGCCAGCAGCATTGCGACGCCTCGCGCTCGAACCACTCGCTGCTGGCGCTGGGGACCTTTCAGTTCCGGGATGCGGACGTGGAAGTGCCGGGAAACGGAGCGGGCGATGGATTTCAGCGGGATTTCGCCGGCGGGTTCGCGCGCGGCCAGCGCCGCCTGGACCGCCTCCGTATCGATCAGTTGTCCCCGCTTCTTGACGCCCATAGCCAGCCGTAAGGTAATCTGTTGCAGGGCAGCGAAATCGGCTGGCGGACGCGGAAAACCAGGCGACGGTTCCAATAACAGTTCCCAAGCGTCGTTCGTCAGCTGCAAATCATGCACCGCCAACAGATGATCCAAGATCAGGCGGCGCGCCGACGGACCCGGCGCCGACATGGGCACGGTCAGTCCGCCCGATAACCGGCTGGCCAGCGCGGGGATCAGTCCCGCCGTCTCCCAGGGGGAGTGCTTCAGCGTCGCCAGCATCTGATGCCCCCGATCAAGAAGGACATCCAGGGTGTTCACCAGTTCTTCCTGGGCGGCGACCTTCTTCTCCATCCGTTCCACATCGTCGATCAACAACAACGCGGTGGAACGCAGACGCCGCCGAAAGTCGCTGACCGAATCCGTATCCACCGCGTTCGCGTAGTCGCGGGCCAAGTCCGTCCCGCTGGTGATCATCGCTTTGCGCTGGGGGTGCTGGGCAATCCAAAGGTGGACCAGACCCCGGGCGAGAAACGTCTTCCCCGTCCCGCTGGGACCCTGAAAAATGATCGGATTGAACTCGTAGCCCAAGCTGGGGTGGAGTACGGCATCGACCGCCACCGGAACCAAGTAATTCTGGCTGTCACCGATGAACTCGCCAAAACACGAACGACTCACCCGTTCCCTGCTGCGTCTCGTGCGCGGCCGGTTC
>SLEY01000380.1 GCA_007124535.1 Planctomycetaceae bacterium | reverse complement strand
GCGATGAACAAACGAACAGGTTTTACGTTGGTTGAGCTGTTGGTGGTGATTGCCATCATCGGAATTCTGGTCGCGCTGCTGCTGCCCGCCATCCAGGCGGCTCGGGAAGCGGCGAGGCGAGCGCAGTGTGTGAACAATTTGAAGCAACTGGGGCTGGCCACCCACAATTTCCACGATACCCATGGCCGATTCCCGTCTGCTACACACGACCCAATCTTTCGTGGAAAAGGAGGAGGCTGGGAACGCTGGAGTTACGCGGTGCTGCTGCTGCCGTTTATCGAGGAGCAGGCACTGTACGACGAGATGATGGACAGCCACATTGGTATTGAACGGCCCTGGCACAACACGGATGTGACCCGCACTTGGATGGATGGTTTGGTTTGCCCGTCCGACGGCCTGGCCGGGAGCGTCATGCCCTTGAATGATGGCAAGACGCCCATCAGTTACCAAGTCAACCGGGGTGACCAATGGTTGGATTGGTGGTGGCACGAATCCCGGGGCATGTTCGGCAATGGCGAGCGGGTCACGATCACCACGGCCTCGGTGACGGACGGTTTGAGCAATACGATGATGATTTCCGAGGCGGTGATTGGAGTTCGCGGCAGCCGGCGGGTGACGGAAGCGATTGCCCGGGATGTGGGAGCCTATAACAGTGCTCCGCCGGCGATTTGTTTGGCACGCGTGGGGCCGGATTCCCAGCTCACTGGGAGTATCGAAACCGGTGGTTGGCAGATCGGCTGGCGATGGGGCGATTCGCGTACGCCGTATACGCTGTGGCATCCCATGCTGCCTCCGAATTCGCCCAGTTGCGGAAATAATGCGGAGAGTTGGGCGATCGTGTCCGCCAGCAGCCGGCATCCGGGCGGAGTGAACGTGGTGATGGGAGACGGGTCCACCCGCTTCATCACGGATTCGATCGATGCGGGCGACCCGACCAACACGGTCATCGGCTCGCCGTTACTGGCGGATCAGAACCGGCCCCAAGACTACGCGGGGCCCTCGGTTTATGGTGTGTGGGGCGCCCTTGCCTCGAAGCAAGGCGGCGAAGCGGTGCAGTTGCCCTAGTGGAAGTCGCGCGAGGGGGCGAAACGACTCAGTTCCTCGTCCAGATCCTGCAGGGACCGGACGATGACGTGGATCACGTGATGCCGGTTCTCGACGTGGCCCCGGACCAGCCAGGCGTTGCTGTGGCGGGCGATGGCGTGAAAACGCTCCCAGATCGCTTTGTGCAGGATCAGATTGACGATCCCGGTTTCGTCCTCCAACGTCACGAACGTGATGCCCTTGCTGGTGCCGGGGCGCTGGCGCAGCAGGACCAGCCCCGCGACACGGACTTGGCGCCGGTGTGGCACGCGAACCAGTTCCGAGGCGGGAGTGACTCCCTGCCGCTCGAGCGCCGCCCGATGGAACGAGACCGGGTGGGCGCGAAGCGACATGCCGGTGGTCTGGTAATCGGCGACCACTTCTTCCTGGACACTGGCCGTGGCGAGTGGCGCGGGCGGTTCGTGCGGATCGTCCAGCGGTTCCAGCAACGGGGCGGGGCGTCGCGGCCGATGTTGGGCCAGGGCGTCCCACATCGCCTGGCGGCGGCAGTCGAGTGAGGCGAAGGCGTCGGCCCCGGCCAGCCGGCTGATCGCGGCTTGGCCCAATCCGCTGCGGCGAGCGAGATCATCGACGGAAGCGAACGGACCGCCGCGGCGGGCTTGCCGGATCCGGTCCGCGTCCGGCTGCGACATGCCGCGGACCAGCCGGAATCCCAGACGGAGCGTGTGGGGCGTTTCCAGGCCGCAGTCCCAATCGCTGTGGTTGACATCCACCGGCCGTACCGCCACCCCGTGCTGGCGGGCGTCGCGAATCAGTTGGGCCGGTGCATAGAAACCCATCGGCTGGCTGTTGATCAGGGCGGCGGCAAAGGCGGCCGGATAATGGTGTTTGAGATAGGCCGAGGCGTAAACCAGCAGGGCGAAACTGGCGGCATGGGATTCGGGAAATCCGTATTCGCCAAAGCCCTGCATTTGTTGGAACAGCCGCTGGGCGAACGTTTCGGAAAGGCCTCGTGCCCGCATGCCGTCCAGCAGTTTTTGCCGGAATTGTTCCAGGTCGCCGGCCCGGCGCCAGGCCGCCATGGCCCGCCGCAACTGATCCGCTTCGCCCGGCGTGAAACCGGCCGCGACCACGGCCAGCTTCATGACTTGCTCCTGAAAGATGGGCACCCCCAGCGTTTTGGCCAGCACGCCGCGGACCGCTTCGTTGGGATAGGTCACGGGCTCTTCGCCCGCGCGGCGGCGGAGGTAAGGATGCACCATCTGCCCTTGGATCGGACCGGGACGGACAATGGCCACCTCGATCACCAGATCGTAGTAGCAGCGGGGGCGCAGCCGCGGCAGCATGGACATTTGGGCCCGGCTCTCGATCTGGAACACCCCCATCGTGTCCGCCCGGCAGATCATGTCGTACACCGCGCTGTCCCCCGCCGGGATGGTGGCCAGTGTCAGCGACTGCCCGCAGGACTGCCGCACCAGCTGGAAACACTGGCGGATCGCGGTCAGCATGCCCAGGGCCAGGCAGTCGATTTTCAGGATCCCCAGTTCGTCCAGATCGTTCTTGTCCCACTGGACGACCGTCCGCTGGGCCATCGCCGCGTTTTCGATCGGCGCCAACTCGCAGAGCGGGCCTTGGGTGATCACCATCCCGCCGACGTGCTGGGATAAATGCCGGGGGAAGCCCAGCAGTTCGCCGGCCAGATGGAGCCAGCGGCGGCCGACTTCCGAAGCCGGATCGATCCCCATCTGCTGGCAACGCGATTCCCAGGAATTGCTGGAACGGGAGTGCGAATCCAGATTCTTGGTCAGCCGATCGATGCGGTCCAAGGAGATGCCCAGCGCCTTGCCCACATCCCGGATCGCCGAGCGGGTGCGGTAGGTGATCAGACTGGCTGCCAAACCGGCTCGTTCGCGGCCGTATTTCCCATACAGGTACTGCAGCACCTCTTCCCGCCGCTGGTGTTCGAAATCGACGTCGATGTCCGGCGGCTCATTCCGCTCCCGGCTGATGAATCGCTCGAACAGCAGGTCCGTATGGGCGGGATCCACGGCGGTGATCTCCAGGCAGTAGCAGACGGCCGAATTGGCAGCCGAACCGCGGCCCTGACACAGGATGCCTCGCGAACGGGCGAAACGGACCAGATCCCACACGGTCAGGAAGTACGGTTCGTAGTGCAGTTCTTCGATCAACTGCAGTTCGTATTGCAACAGCCGGCGGACTTTGGCGGGAATCCCCTCCGGATACCGCCGCCGGGCGCCCTGCCAGGTGAGTTGTCGAAGATATCGGATCAGGGTCCAACCCGCGGGCGCCAGTTCGCGAGGGTATTCGTAGCGGAGTTCTTCCAGCGAAAACCGGCAGCGCGCGGCGATTTCCAGCGTGCGGGCCACCGCTTCCGGAGCCTGGCGGAACACCGTGCGGATGTCGGCCACCGGTCTCAGATAACGCTGGGCGTTGGCCGCCAGCAAGTGCCCGGCCCCAGTCAGCGGAACGCCATGCCGGATGGCGGTCAGCACATCCTGCAGCGGTTGGCGAGCCGGCACGTGGTAGTGGACATCGCCGGCGGCGACCAGCGGCAGGCCGCTGCCGTCGGCCAGTCGCTGGAGTTGCTCCAAACGGTAGGGGTCGTCGGGGCCGCGGGTCAATTCGGCCAGCAGATACGCTCGCCCGTCAAAGCATTCCCGATAGGCCTGCAGGGCTGCCGGATCGGCCGTGGCGGGATCGCCGGGCCGGACGCCTGCCAAAAGTCCTTGGGCATGCGCGGCCACATCGTCCCAGCCCAATTGGCAGTGGCCCTTCGCCGCCCGCCGCCGCCCCCGCGTGATCAGTCGGCAGAGTCGCCCGTAAGCCGCTCGGTCGGGCGCCCAGAGCACCGCATCGGGCGCGTCCTCCAGCCGGATTTCGGCGCCGACAATCAGCGGCAGACCGACCTGCCGAGCGGCGGCATGCGCGCGCACCACCCCCGCCACACTCGCCTCGTCCGTAATCGCCAGCGCCGCATACCCCAGGTCCCGCGCCCGACGAACCAACTCGTCCGGATGCGAAGCGCCCTGCAGGAACGAGAAATTCGATTTGCAATGCAGTTCGGCGTACGATCCGCTCATGTGAACTCGCCCTGCAAAAACCACCGCTGGTCCGGCAAACGGCGAAACAACCAGAACCGCTGCCCCAAAACCGTTTCGACCCGATAGTAGTCCCGGCGGCAGGAGGGGCCGCGCCACCAGCCGGTTTCAATCCGTTCCGGACCGAAGCTGCGTGCGATCCGATGCCGCCGGCCCGCCAGGAAAAACGCGGCCGGAGGCCCCTCTCCGGCAACTCCCAACACCCCGATGCCCTGCGGCGAATCCAGTTTCAAGGGCCGATAGAGAGACCCCCAGCGGCCGGGTTGCCCCGCCGCCGGCGACTCGCCAGACGGCACACCGGTCAACGGAAGGCAGCGATAAGCCCGCTCGGGCTGGGCATCGGCCGCCAATTCGGCACGCACCACCCGCTCGCGACCCAACCGGTTGCTCAAACGTTCGATCAGCTGCGCCAGTTCGGCCGCATCGCCGGGCGAACTGTCGGCAAATAACCGGCCCTGACGCCGGTCGCGAGCCGCGGTGACCACCGCCGCCAGTTCGATCCGCTGGACCCCCTCCGGAAAATCCAGCCGCTCGAAATGCATCTGCAGCAAGGCCGCCAGATGCGACGGTTCGACAGCCGGCTGGAAAAATACCACCTGCATCGTCCGCACCTGCCCGCCCTGGCAGACCAGACGGCCCTCCAGCTGGAAAATGCCGCGACCCCCCGCCTGCAATTGCTGCGATAAACGAACCGACAGCTCCCGCAAAACCGCCTCGAGCACCCCGCGATCAGCCAGCGCATGCTCGAACACTCGCTCGACCTGCCAGGACGGCCGCGGCCGGCAAGCCACCACCGTCTGGCCCATCGCACCGCTCAACCGATCCAACCGGACCAGCAACGACCGGCCAAAACGAGCCCCCAAACTGCCACGCGACAAACCCTGCAACTGGCCAATCCGACCAATGCCCAAATGCCGCAGCTGCTGCCGGACCCCCTCTTCCAACTCCAAAGCCGCCACGGGCAAAGCCGCCAACTGCGAAAGATCGCCCGGCGGGACGATCGTCGACGCCGAACCCCAACGAGCCACCGCGGACGCGGCCGCACACGTAGGGGCGATCGCCAGACGGGCCCGATACCCCCGCTGCCGGAAAAAAATCGCGACCTGCTCCAGCAACGCCGCTTCCCCACCAAACAAGGTCGCCACCCCCGTGATGTCCAATTGCAACCCGTCGGGCGGATCCGTAGGGTTCAGCCCGACCAACGGACTGAATCTGCCGCACGCCAGCGCCAACTCCTGCAAAGCCAGCCGGTCCTGGTGCGGATCGTGGGCCATAAAATGGATCGCTGCCGATGCTGCCGGCGCCAGAACCGCCGCATCCGCCCGCGGCATGCCCGGCCGGATCCCCCGCTGCCATGCCGCGGGCGAACAAGCCCGAACCCGCTCGCCCCGCCTCGCTTCCCGGCCGTACAGCACCACCGCCTGCCCGTCAAGCTCCGGTCGAGCGACGATCCGCCGCTGAATGGGCCAATCCGGCAACCACACCGCCAGGATGCGCCGGGACCGATTTTCGCAACTGCCCATTCCACTCCTCCCATTCCAAATCCACCTGGCCTCGCGCCGCCGAACTGCGGCAATACAGCAATCGGACCCGGATCCGCCGATTCTGCAGGGCAGCACACGGCTCCACCCCCACACGCACATCCGCCCAACTGGGCTCGGCCCGAGCCGCCGCGGGACGCAGCAATAACCCCAACCCGCCCTGCCCCTCGACCGCCAGCTGCAGACGCCGAAAAGCTCGCGAGTCGATCTGACGCAACTCGCCCCACACCGCCGCCACCGCCGTACACCGCAAAGCCTGGTCCCAACACCACAGCTCCTCCTGCAGATCGTTCGGCCGGACGAGAATCACCCGAGCCAGATCGATCCCCCAAGCGGCCAGAGCAGGCGGATAGACCTGAGCCCAACGATCCATCACCACCAGCATCCCGTCGTGCCGGCAAGCTTGCCGAGCAAACTGCAGTGCCAGCGAGCCCGCTCCCCCGCCGGGCCGGCTCTCGATCCACTCCACCAACGAACCCCGCCGAACCCCGCCGTCCGGGAATAAGCGGTCCAGCGCCGCACAGCCGCTGCCAATCACCGACGAGCCTGTCAGGGGCGCCCGCGTTTCCAATTGGCGGATCCGGCCTTGCAGACGAGTCAAAAGAGCCTGCCGAGCCTCATCTTCCACCGGCAAAGCGGATGATCGACCGCCCGGACGAGCCCCTCGCCCCGACGAATCCGACTGGTGTTGCTCAGGAGAAACTGCCATCATGCCCTCCGAAGTATACGGACGATCATGAGAGTATACTCTTGTATAGAAGTCAATGCAAGCCGGAAATGGGGCGGATTGAATGGCCGCCGTAAAGGGCATTGGTTATTGGTTATTGGTTATTGGTCATTGGTCATTGGTCATTGGTCATTGGTCATTGGTCATTGGTCATTGGTCATTGGTTATTGGTCATTGGTTATTGGTCAGCGATGTGGCCGGTCTCTGACGGGATGTGGCCGGTCTCTGACGGGAAGTGGCCGGTCTCTGACCGAGCCACTCGGCCGACCGAAGGTCTCCCTTATCGCGGGAGACCTTCGGTCGGCGGTTTCGGCGGGGTCGGAGACCCTCGCCGAACGCGGTCATGGGGCATGGGGCACGCGAAGCCTCCGATCTGTGCACCGACCCACCCCGTTAGCACTTGGAGATTGGGGGCGGATGGTATGCCAATTCCGACGAGAAAAGGAACCCGTTTTCCGACGAGATTGGGAGCCAGGAGACGGTGCTCGGACACGCGCCGATTTCGCCCGGGCTTTCTCCTCCGGGGTCCGCTCCAAACGTCATGGAATACCTCTGCCATTCCTCAGAAAACGCACGTATCGATCGAGCTGCCGCATGGGCGGCCAACAGGAGCGTCCCTGCGTTTTCCCGAGGCCATTTCGTCTTTCCGCGACGATGCGGAACGGCTCCCGTTTCCCCGGAATTCTGGTTCCGTTTTTCGCCGTGCGCCGCATGCGCTACGTCCGTTGCTGCACGCGAGTGCATGCCCCTCTTTTGTATCCCTTGTAATAGATAGTTTGGTAGCCCGTCTTCCGTGCCCGGAAGGTTATCAATGTGGGTTGTTGACACCTACTTCTTTCGAAGATTCAATGGCGTCGCTATTCTGAGGGTGCCGGCATTATCATACTTTGCCCGGTATT
>SLEY01000591.1 GCA_007124535.1 Planctomycetaceae bacterium | reverse complement strand
TCCGGTTTGGTGGTCGGCGTCTTTGCGGCGCCTTGCATCGGCCCGCCGATCATCGCGTTGCTGGCTTATGTGGGCGCTCGCGGGGATGCCTGGTTCGGTTTCCTGGCGTTCTTCCTGCTGTCGTTGGGACTGGGTTTCCCCTACCTGCTGCTCGGATCGTTCAGCGGATTGCTGACCAAAATGCCGCGATCGGGCGAGTGGATGATCTGGATCCGCAAGTTGTTTGGAGTGGTGCTGGTCGGGTTGGCCCTGTACTACCTGCTGCTGGCCTTCCAACCGCGTTACGCGCCCTGGATGTTACCGGCCACGCTTCTGATCGGCGGGATCTACCTGGGATTCCTCGAGCGGTCGGGGCGGAGCAACCGCTGGTTCCGCCGCCTGCAGTGGGCCGTGGGGGTGCTGGCGATCATCGGCGGAGCGCATGTTTACGGCAGGATGCAGCGTGAAGGCGTGGTTTGGGAACCGTATTCCGAAGCCAAAGTGGTCGCCGCCCAGGAGGCGGGCCAGCCGGTGATGCTGGATTTCTATGCCGATTGGTGCATCCCCTGTCAGGAATTGGAGCTGTTCACGTTCACCGACCCGCGGGTGGTCGAAGCGACTCAATCCTTCCGGCGTCTGAAGGTCGATCTGACCAATTTTGATTCGCCGGAGGCGGAGGAAGTTCGCGAACGTTTTCAGGTGGCGGGCGTTCCCACGGTCGTCTTTTTGGGACCGGAGGGAACGGAGGTGCCGCAGACCCGGGTGCTTGGTTTCGTCGGAGCCGACGAGTTTTTGACTCGTGTCCAACGAACGCAGCAGGCGGCAGGCGACTTGTGAGTTCCTCGACCATGCGACGCGCGATCGTGTTGGTATTCGATCGGCTGTCGGCCGGTTTTCTGGGTCCGTACGGCAACACCTGGGCGGAGACCCCGCGATTCAACCGTTTGGCTGCCGAGTCGGCGGTGTTCGAATTCGCCTTGTCCGACTCCCCGGATTTGCAGCCGACGTATGGGGCGTTCTGGTCCGGGTGGCACGCCTGTTCCCGGCGGCAACCGGCGGAGGGCTTGCCGCACCGCTTGGCGGCGGCCGGCGTTCCTGCGACGCTGATCACCGACTCGTCGGAAATCGCCCACCATCCCCTGGGCGGCGGGTTCCAGGAGTGCGTCCTGCTGCCGCCGCGTCCCTGCGAGCATGCCGCCAAGGACGTGAATCGCACGCAACTGGCAGGTCTCATGTTGGACGCCCTGCAATGGCTGGAGCGTGCCAGCGGAGATTATCTGTTGTGGCTGCACGCCCGGGCCCTGAACGGCCCCTGGGATGCACCCCTCGAATTGAGACATCAGTTTGTCGAAGAAGAGGACCCCCTGCCCCCCGACTTCGTCACCCCCCCCGTGCGCCGCATGACAGAAGACGAGGATCCCGATCGGTTGCTGGGAATCCACCAGGCCTACGCCGGCCAGATCGGTTTGATCGACCAATGCCTGGGAGCGTTCCTGGATGCGTGCGCGGCGCTGCCCGGATGGGAAGAAACCCTGCTGTTGGTGACTTCACCCCGCGGATATCCGTTAGGAGAACACGGTCGCCTCGGACCGGTCGACGACTGCATTTTCGGCGAAACGCTGCACGTGCCCTGCCTGATCCGCTATCCCCATCAATGGCACGCCATGACCCGCAACCTGCAGATCGTGCAGCCGAGCGATCTGCAGGCCACTTTGGCGCAGTGGTTCGAGGTTGCGGACGAAACGTACCCCCATTGGGGTGTTAGCTTGGCGGATCTTCTGGAGCGACGGGTGCACAGCGACCGCGCCGTTGCCGTCAGCGCTTCTTGCCACGCGCTGCGGACGGAAGACTGGTTTCTTCATGCGCAAGGTGACCGGGTGGCGCTGTATGCCAAGCCCGATGACCGGTGGGAGGCGAATGAGGTGGCCGTGCGCTGCCAGGACCTGATTCCGGAACTACAGCAGGTCATCCGGGATTTCCAGCAGGCGGCGGCCGTTGGAGACCGCCGCCGCTTGGCTCCCTTGCCGGAGATTTCGACAGCTACTGGTCGGTGATCCGAATCGGTTCGTAGACGGCTTCCGGCTCTGCCGTGAACTGCACGGGTCCGGGCCCGTGCGGCCCAAACGCGTGCAGGCCGCCCTCGTGCGGGCCAGGCCAGTGCTCGTCCAGCAGACCACGGCGGATCCCGGGTTGGCCCTGATCGGGACCGATCGGTCCGGGATCGATCCAGAGACCCTCGGAGTCCAACTCCATTGTCCCCAGGTCCAGATCCAGGGTTCGGCGCAGCACCTCATAGGTTACCCACACGCTGAGGAACTCGTTCTGCGAATTCAGGAGATCGGTCAGAGCGGACACGGCGTCCCGAGCGGCAGTGGGGCCGGCCAGCATCCGGGTCGCCTCCTGGATCCGCCGGATATCGTCGTTCAACTCGATCTGCTGGTCGGCCGCCCGCACGGCTTCGCGGCGGATCTCAAAGTTCTCGCGACCCAATTGCATCGAACGCAGGGTGTCTCGGAGCCCGCGGGAAACGGAATCCTCGAACGCATAGTAGCTCCGCCGCTCCCGCTGATAGGCGATCAGCGACTCCCGGTACGTGTTGCGTTCCAACAGCCGGGTCAGCGGCGCGTCGAACTGCAACCCGACCCGCAACTGCCCCGTGTCCGAATGCAGACTGAAGGGATTGGTGGTCCGGTTGCGGATGTCGCCGCTGAAGACGACGTTCAAGCCGCCTTTCAGCGAGTCCGCGTGGAATTCGATCAGCCGCCAGCGGTCGACCAGCTCGGCTCGGCGATTCATCCAGTCGCGGCGATGGTCGCGAGCGATGGCCAAAGCAGCCGCCGGATGCAGGTCCACCTCGATCAATTCGACCGTCTCCGCACGATTACGGGCCTGCATCAGCGAAAACGACACCACCATCTCCGAGAGATCGACCAGTTCCTGAGGAATGGCTGGCGAAACGTCTCGGCGGAAACGGGCCGCTAATTCGTCAGACTCCAGTTGGTCCCCGACGGCCAACAGCGTTTCGATCCGCCCTTGGTACTCCTCCAGCCGATCCATCAGCGTGTTCAACCGGCCGGGAAGCGCGATCATCGAATCGACGAACTGCGCGAACAACCGCTTCCAACGCCGCAGACTGACCGCCGGATCGTCGACAAGCAACTCCACTTCCTCGGCACGAATCCGCCAGCGTTCAAGCTCGCCCAACCAGGGCTCCTCCTCCAGGATCGCTTCCAGTTCGTCGGTAATCCGCTGCCGCTGGACGAGCAATCGTTCCTCCAAATCGGCAATCGCCGCCGGTCGCTCCTCGGGAGGCACTTCGTCCAACAGGTCAATGGCGTCCGCGTTCTGCTGGTAGAATTCGCGGATCAGCGAATTGGCCGACGTGGCCATCCAGCGAAGGTCGATCAGACCGCGAGCCAGTTGCTGGCGGGCCCGATCGATGCCTCCCAGCGCGTCGCGGAGTTCCGTGTAGCCGGTCAGCCGCTCGAACCAGCGCGGCTCCTCCTCGATTCGGGCCAAGACCTGGCGGAGCAATTCGAGGTCCTCGGCTCGAGCGGCGGCCACCCCGGTTTCCCCGGCCGCTTCGGCTTCCGCACGCGCCGACCGGAAACCCGACTTCAGCTTGCTCGCCAAACGCAGGCCATCCCTCTGGGCACGCAGGATCTGGGCATCTTCGCCGTCCATCAACTGCTGGCGGATCAACTCGACCTCCTCCAGCAACCGCGCCAGTTCGGCAAAACGGTCGGCCGTCTCGTCACTCCACACCAGCGGACGGTCCTCCTGAGGCAACAGCTCCAGCAACACATGGCCCACCTCGCTCTGCAAATCGCTGACCCGATCCTGAATCGGCCGGACCGCGGGATCGATCAGACTGAACTGCTCCAACATCGGATCGTCCAGCCGGACGACCAGTTCGGGCGGCAAGCCGAGCGTCATTTTGAAAGAGTCCAACGAAAGCTGGAAACTGGTCTGGGACACCAAGTATCGGCTCTCCGCACCCAGCAAAGCGGAACGAGCCTGCGCCACTTGCAGCCGCTGCCGCACAATGCTCTCACTCTGGTCCGGAATCATGGCCAGCAGTTCCTCCAACGAGACGAGCAGCCGGAAATAATTCGAGCGGAGGGCGTTCAGGTTGTCCAGCTGATTTCGGATCTGTTGCTGGGTCTGCAGCAACCCGATGAAACCGCCCGCCTGACCGGCTGTGCCCAGGAAGCCCTGGGGACCGGCACTGCGACCCGTCATGATCTCGACATAAAACGCGCGGCGAAAACGCTCCAATTGCCGGACCTCGGCCAGCAATTCCCGTTCCGATTGCGTCAACCCCTCCAGCACCCGAGCCCGGCCGGCGCCGCGCAGCAAAGGTTGAACCAGCGTCAGATCGATGACGGTGTTCACGGAATGACGGGTCGGGCCGGAAAACTGCCAAACCAGCGAATTGGCAAAACCGACCACCATTTCCGAGCCGGTGGCAAACAGCCGACGTGCCTGAATGTTCGGGAAAGTCGCCGCCGTCAACACGCTCTGCGAACCCACCGCCGGATTGCGCTGCGGCCCGTCGACCCGATAATCCACCTCGTAGCCGCCAAAAAATTGCGTGTCAAAACGAAATCGCTCGAAACTGACTCGCAAAGCCGAAACGTACAAATTTTCCAGCTGCTGCTGGTACTCCCGCGAATGCAGCAAAGCCAAATGCATCGCGCGGGCGCTGTCCAGAACCAGCACGCCCTCCTCGTCCAGCGGCAAATAGGCATACCAGTCGGGGTTCTCCACGTAGGGCGTGTACCCGTCCCGGTCCCAATGCGGACAACCCTTCTTGCTATCAACTCGCTGCATCAATCGATGGGACTCGGGATCGTCCGGCGGCATCGGTTCCCGATCGGGATCGTTGGGATTGAACATGCGCGAGCGCGGGTCGGGTTCGATCGAGTAGTCCGGCAACTCCGCATGCGGCGACTGGGCCTTCTCTTCAACCAAACGGTAGGCGTCGCGATCCGCTCGTTCACGGTAGTGGCTGCGATGGCATCCGGTGGTCAGGAGCAAGAGGAGCGCGACGGCTCCACCGATCCGCCCGAAGGGACTTCGTTGAAAGGTGAATGGCTGCCCGAGCAAGTGGGGTCTCTCCGCATACCGGTGACGCTGAATTCTTCGATGAACCCGTCACCCATATCCTTCGGAGGCTGATTCAGGCAAACTTGAACGATTATGCGGATTATGCTGGTTCTACGGGTTATGCAACCCGCAGCGATGTGGCCGGTCTCTGACCCATCCGCAGCGATGTGGCCGGTCTTTGACCGAGCCACTCGGCCGACCGAAGGTCTCCCCGATCGCGGGAGACCTTCGGTCGGCGGTTTCGGCGGGGGACGGGTGGTCGAGCTGAGTGCCGCAAATCACAATCGATCGCCCACCCAAATCCGGAAGCTGCTTGCGGCGGCTCCCGGTAGGTTGAGCATGATCCAGGGGGACGTTGTTGTCGAGGATCGTCAGTCCGTCGCGGTACGCTCGATCAGCACGGCCCACTGGCCCTCGCCGGGAGTTGCCAGCCGCACCGTCCGGCCGCCTTCCACACGCTGCACTTCGGACCAGCGGCTGTGTTCGATGTCCAGCCAGCGGGCGTGCCAGGTGCCGGCGGCGTCCGATCGCTCCAACTGCACCGCCCCGCCGTTGGGGAAGTACACCGCGTACTGCCTCCCCGGCACGGTTGCGCAATAGGCTTCGTTTTCCGCCCGATCGGACAACAGTTCGTTCGCCGGTTCGGCCGCGAACCCATCGAACTCGGCCAGCAGCAGCCGCATGCTCCGCAAGTGCGTCTGGGCCAGTTCGCTGAGCCCGGCTCCGGAGGGCGGCCGGTGAAAGCGGGCGGCGGCGACCCCGCCCAAGATGTTCCGCCACAGCTTGTGCGTCCCCTCTTCCAGGCCGCCCCCGTGCGGCGTGCCGCCGTAGATCTTCACATTGTTCAGCGGCCGCGGCGGGTCGGCAATCCGCTGCCGGGCACGCTGCAAATTGTCCCAATGCCGCTGGCCCCGCTGGTGCGTGTTCTGCGAAGCGTCCACAAACGAATACAGCTCGGGATGATCGAACGTGTGCCGGTGCATGGGGTCACTCAAGTCCCACGGGTCCCACATCTCCGTCACTTCCACGCCCACGCCCGCCTGCTCGGCATGACGCCGGATGAACCGGGCCCAGTGCCCGCTCCAGTGCTCCGATTCGTTCGTCTCGTTGGAAACGCAGTACAGCACGTGGTCGTAATTCAACGAGATCGACAGCATCTGGGCTACAAAGGCCTCCTGAAAAGCCAGCAGGGCCGGATTGTCTTCCAACTCGGGCACCGTGCGGAAAAACGGACTCTCCCGCCGGCCCGGATGCGTGCGGATCTCTTCGGGCAACCCGATCTCCTCGGCCGTGTACGTGATGTTGTTCTTGGGGTTGAACGAGTTCACTTCCCAGGGGTCGCGGGCATAATCGAACCGGTCGAACACTTCGATCTGGACGATGATCCGCCGCTCGGCCGTCATGTCCAGGAACTCCCGAAACCGCCGCCAGTAGGCTTCGCAAAACTCCGTCACATCGTACAGGCCGTCCGCCCGCCGCGCATGCGGCCACAGATTCCCCGCATCGCGGCTGGACATCGTGTTCCGCACGTAATTGCCCCCCGCGGCTACCAGCGTGTCCAAATGCGCTGCCAAGCCGGCGGGCGGAATGTCCGGATGGTTGAACAGGTTGTCCTGGTCGCTGCCACCCAGTAACCACACCGGTTCGCCCTGGTACTGCCAGTACCGAGCATCCTCTTGCCACGGTTGAATCCGCCGAGCTTCGAAATCGTCACCGCGGCCAAGTCCACTCAAACCACTCAGCCACGCCAACACCGCCAATCCGAGTGCACGAACAACCATTCTCATCGCCTCCCTCCCCACAACCATGAGATTCTGACTTCGCATCAGCCAAGGCGTGTTTCTCACACCTGGCAGACGCCGTGCCACACGCAGGCACGCGAGGTCTGACCAAGGCTATCGCGCCACCCGCCGTACCGTCATGCGCAGTGGACGGTGGTCGGACGCCACCTCCTCCGGAATCACCTGGTAGTCCACGCACTCGAAACCGGCTCCCGGGTGGAACAAAAAGTAATCGATTCGGCGGCGCGGATCCGTCGAAGAAAACGTCCCTTCTCGATTGTCCGGCACCAGATCCGTGAAGAACGAGGTGGCCAGTTGGTACTCCTCCGAATCCGGCTCCGCATTCAGATCCCCGGCCAAAATCGTCGGGTGGCCCAGCTCGCGGACATAGTCGATCAGCGCCTGGATCTGAGCCAGCCGATCGGCCCGGCTGCGATGATCCAAATGAAAGCTGGCAAACACCAGCGGCTCGTCCCAGCCCGGGACCCGGACGGTCGCAAATAC
>SLEY01000346.1 GCA_007124535.1 Planctomycetaceae bacterium | reverse complement strand
TCGTCGTCGAAGACGGTCCAGACGGTGATCTCGCTGCGCAGTTTCTCCACGTACTCTTGGATCTGGGCACGCGTCTTTTCCTCGCGAAGCGTTTCGCGAATGTCGACCTGCGCTTCCAGGAACGGGACCTTGCCGGCCTCTCGCCGTTCGATGACCCGCACAATGTGGAAACCGCGATCGTCTTCCAGCCGTTCACTCAGCCGCCCCACCGGCAGACTGAAGATGGCCCGATCCAACGTTTCGGAAGCCAGACTTCCCCGGGTGGTCCAGTCGTGATAGCCGCCGTTGCTGGCATCGACGTCCTGCGAGTGGCGTTTCGCCACCGCGGAAAGGGGGGCGCCGCGGAGCACTTCATTGCCCATGTGCGCCAAGGCGGCCCAGGCTTCCGCCCGGCTGGAGAAGCGGTTGTGGCGGACGGTCAGTTTTTCCCAGCGGGCGCGGGCCGGCAGCCGGTATTCCTCGATGTTCTCCTGATAGCGGTCCAGGAGTTCCTGGTGCGTCACTTCCGGCCGATAATCGATCTTCTGACTCAAAACCGATTGGCCGAGGATCCGTTCGACGAACAGCCGGCGTTGCTCGGCGACCGACGATCCGTACTTCCGCAATTCGGCTTCCCATTCGATGATCGATTCCACGTTGGCGCGTTCCAGCATGGTGGGCATCTGCTGGTCATAGAATTCCGCCTCGGCCCGTTTGGTGATATTGGCCAGAGCTTCGGCCCGCTTATCGTTCGGCAGACTGCGGAGGAAGTCCAGGTACAGCAATTTGGCATCCACCGCACTGCCCAGGGCCTGGCGCAACATCTGCTGTTTCTGCTGCTCGATTTCGTGCCGATGGGTTTCGATCTCCCGGGGACTCATTTTCTCCAGTGCTGTGGCCAGTGCCAGCTCGATGGAGGGCATGAGATCGCCGCTTTGAATCGGTTGATTTCCGACCCAGGCGATGATCTTTCCGGGCCCAAACAGCTCGGGGGCCGGCCCGTCAGGCAGTTCGGATGAGGAGACGGGCGGTCCGGCATCCGGCGGAGCGGGGGCTTGTGCCGGAGGAACGCGGCTCACCGGCGGCGGCGGAGATTGGGAGGGGTCGACATTGTAAGGGGGACGCCCAAGGGCTCCCGGATCGCCCGGCCGGGGGTCCGGAGACGGTAGACGCCGCAACTCCTGAGGATCGGTGGCGTGGGCGGCAGTCGGCTGTACCCCGCCCGGAGCTGCGTTGCGATAGGCCGTGGTCGCCGCCGGACGCGGCGGCGTGCGGGTCATTTCCGTATCAAAACGGGGGGCGGGGGGCGGTTGTTGGGCCGGAGCCGCGGTTCCCGGCAACAGCCCCACGGCACTTGCCACCACCACCGTCAGTGAACCGAGCCCTCGTTTCCAAGTCACCGCATTTTGCCTCGGAGGTCGAAGAAAAGCATCCCGGCCGACCGCTCCGCACGCCGACCTCGCCGAAGATGAGTGGGCGGAGTATATCGGTTGGATCAGGTTGACCGCAACACCGATTTCGCCAGGTCTTCCAGAGCGCCCGTCGAGGCGATTTTCTCCGGCAAGGGAAGATAGGCAGTTTTTGCGTCCGCCAGACGTAACGCCCTGCCGTGCAATCGCTTCAAATGCTCGATCCGCCCGCGATCGTGATAGCGGAACACCAAATAGCCGTCTTCCTGATGTATCTGAGAGATTTGCCAACGGGCCGCGTCGAGCCTCAGCTCCATCCGCGATAACATCCGCTCGACCGGCGGAGGGGGGGGCCCGAACCGATCGATCAACTCGTCCCGAAATTCGCGCAACTGGTCAAAACCGGCGATGCGCGCCAATCGCCGATAAAGGTCGATCCGCAACCGCATGTCCGGAACGTAATCCCGGGGCAAGTACGCTTCGCCCGGCAAATGGATCTCCGCATCGATCGAAATCTTGGGGGGCAGTTGTTTGAGCTGAAGGACCGCGTTTTCCAGCAACTGGCAATACAACTCGTACCCGACAGCCGCAATGTGACCGCTCTGTTGGGTCCCCAGCAGATTCCCGGCTCCGCGGATCTCCAGGTCCCGCATGGCAATTGCAAAGCCGGCGCCCATCTCGCTGAACTCTTCGATCGCCCGCAACCGCCGCGCGGCGTTGGGCGTGATGTGCTTGTGCGGGTCGATCAACAGGTAACAGTACGCCCGATGTTTGTAACGCCCGACGCGGCCCCGCAACTGATGCAGGTCGGCCAGCCCGTACCGATCGGCCTGATCGATAAAGATCGTGTTGGCGTTGGGGATGTCCAGCCCGCTTTCCACAATGGTGGTGGCCAGCAGCAAGTCGAATTGCCCTTCGACAAAGCCGACCATGACTTGTTCCAGTTCGCCTTCGGGCATCTGCCCGTGCCCCACGCGAATGCGCGCTTCGGGTACGATGTGCCGCAGCTTCTGTTCCACCACCCGGATGTCGCCCACCCGATTGTGGACAAAGTAGATTTGCCCACCACGATTCAATTCCCGCAATACGGCATGACGGATCAGATCGGGGTCGAACCGGGTGACCCGCGTCTCGACCGCCAGCCGATCCTCGGGCGGTGTCTCCAGATTCGAGATGTCGCGGACTCCGACCAACGACATGTGCAGGGTGCGGGGGATCGGTGTGGCCGACAACGTCAGTACGTCGACCGTCTTTCGCAGGGACTTCAAGCGTTCCTTGATCGCCACGCCGAACCGCTGCTCTTCATCAATAATGACCAGTCCCAGGTTGTGGAAAGCCACGTCGCGCGAAGCCAAACGGTGCGTACCGATCACCACATCCACCCGGCCGGCTGCCAACCGGCGGACGACCTCCCGCTGCTCCCGCGCGGTGCCAAAACGGCTGAGCCGTGCAATGGTGATCGGAAATTCGGCCATCCGCTGGCAGAAGGTGTGATAGTGCTGTTCGACCAGCACCGTCGTCGGGGCGAGCAGGGCCACTTGGTAGCCGTTGTCCACGGCGCGGAAGGTGGCACGCATGGCCAGTTCGGTCTTTCCATAGCCCACATCGCCGCACAGCAGCCGGTCCATCGGCCGCGCTTCGAACATGTCTTGACCAATGGCCTCCAAAGCACTCTCCTGGTCGGGCGTTTCCCGATACGGGAAGGAAGCTTCGAACTCCCGCTGCCAGTCGCTGCGCAGACGAAAAGCAATTCCCGGGCGAGTCCGCCGCTCGGCCTGCATTTCCAGCATTTCGACCGCCAGATCCACAACCGCCGATTCGGCCGCTTTCTTCTGCCGAACCCATGTCTTGCCCCCAATCTTGGCCAGGGAGGGTTGGGTCTTGGTGCCGCCCACGTACTTCTGGACCAGACCGATCTTCGACGCGGGAACGTATAGCTTCGCCCCTCCCTCGAATTCGACCACCAGATGCTCTTCCACCTGGCCGTCCTTGCTCAACAGCTCCATCTTGCGGTAACGGCCGATCCCGTGCGAGAGATGCACGACCAGATCGCCGGGCCGCAATTCCATAAAACTGTCGATCGCTTTGCCCAACCGCCGCCGCGGCAAACGCCGCAACTGGCCCCGTTGAAACAACTCGCTGGCCGTAATCACCAGCACCCGCTCGCGAGGCAACCGGAACCCCCGATGGAGGTTACCGATCGGAAAGTGCAACCGCCCGGATCGTGCGACCCCCGTCGAACGCAGGATCTCGCCCAAACGTTCGACCTCGGCATCCGTCTGCGATACCAAAAAGACGGTATGCCCCTCGCCCACCTGATCCAACTCCTCACGAACCCGATCGATCTCGCCACTGAAACGCTCGACCGATTCAATGGCGAAACGGCAGGATTCGCCCAGCGTGCCCGCCGCCATCGCCGTCAAACTTGCCCCGCCAAAACGCTGCAGCCGCTGGACCACCTCCCGCACCTCATGGCACTGCTGCGGCCGGCGGAGCCGTTTCAAGAACAACAACCCCTCCTCCTCGATTCGTTCCGGTTCGACCAGGATCACCAGCGACGTCTCGGGCAGATAGTCGCTGAAATGGGCCCGCTCGTCGCCCGGCGACTGCAACGTACTGATCTCGATTTCGGTCAGGGTGGCTAAACTGCGCTGGGTCCCCACATCGAAACAGCGAATTGATTCGATTTGATCGTCGAAGAATTCAATCCGCACCGGTTCCGACCAGTCCGGGGCGAATACGTCCAGAATCCCCCCCCGATGCGAAAATTCGCCCGGCAACTCCACCGCGCTGCTCGATTCGAAACCCCGCTCGACCAGCCAAGTCACCAAGGCGTCCAGATCGATCTGCTGGTCCCGAGTGAGACGCCGGCTGGCGGCTGCCAACGTGGTGGGGGAAGGACAAGGTTGCAACAGGCTCTGAATACTCGTCACGACCAAGGGCGAAACCTGTTCGCCCCGGTCGCGGGAGTGGGCCAAGTGCTTCAACGTACGTAACCGGTCGCCAAACACCTCGTCATGCACCAAGTGCTCGCCCGGTTCCGACTCCCACGCAGGAAACTTGGCCAGCGACGCCGCCGAAAACAGCTCCCAAGCGTCACAAAAATCATCGATATCATCCTGGTGAGGGGTAACGATCACCAAGGGCCGCTCAAGACGCCGATCTAATTCGGCAGCGACCAGCGCGCACGACGAACCCCAGACGCCGTCCAAAGTTGCCCAGCCGCCTTGCAACAGGCTGGCCAGCACCCGGTCGAAGTCTTCGTCAGCAGCGATGCGGGCCGACAACTCCCGCATCCTGCGCAAAGCTGGGGGGGTTGCAGCAGAAGCTTCCATGACTTTCGCCCCATTGTACACCCACCCCGCCACGATTGGCTACCAGAAAAATCCGGCAATTCCAAAGGGCCGTACCGCCCAACCCCTACGGCGGCGTCACGGCGATCATGTCGATGACGATCGATCGATCAGGAATCGCCACTTCGTTGACCATCACTTTCGAAGCCGCCGGCGGGCGCTCGGGATCAAAAAGGTCATCGCGGATCAAATCCAGGGCCCGGCTGGAATCGTCGTCGGCACAGTAGTAGGTGGCTTTGACCAGGTGCCGCAGGTCGCTGCCCACCTGCTCCAGCAGATTCTGCATCGTTTCGAAGATGGCCGCCACCTGCTCTTCGCCCGTGCCCGGTTCCGGCGAGTACCGACTGCTGATGTAGATTCTTCGTCCGCCATCCACCAAGGCGGCTCGGCTGAAACGCGGCGAGGGATCGATCCCCGCCGGAGTAAAGAAACGTACCGTCTCCGCGGCGGTCCCCCCCGGAGCTGCGGAAGCGATCATTTCGATCTCCATCGGAGCCGGGGAGATCCAATGGGCCATCGTGACCGGCGGTATCGTCTGGCCCTCGAACGCAGCGGCAATCTCCCGGCGGACCACGTCCGCTTGGTCCATCGCGTCCAGGAACACGCGCACATGCACGACATCGTCGCGGTCCAATCCCATTTCGTTCAACATATTGATCAGGAAGGCCAGGGACTTGGCGGTGGCCGGGGCCATTTCCCCCCGTTCGGGATGACCCGAAAGATAAACCGCGCCGCCCCGCGGTAGTACCCCCACCTGAGCCATGTCTGGCGGGCCGGCGATAGCTTCCACACGGTGCCGCGTGGTTTGATCAGGCCCCGCGTCCGGTACGGTCGCGACCGCATCCAACGAAACTTGGGCCCCCGGCACAGGCAGGGGGGTGGCCGTCCAATTGACGGCAGGCTGCACACGCTCGCCCAGATATTCGGGAAGCTGCTGCCGGACCTGAACCACAGTCTCCGGGCTGTCGACGAAGACGTCGAGCTTGACCAGCTGCTCCATTCCGCTGTCCACCGACGCGAGCACGGCCTCCAGATTGGTCATTACCTGGTCCAGTTGCTGATCGAGCGAATCCTCACCGACCAAATCCCCTTGCGGGTCCAGTGGCAGGATCTGAGCGGTATGAGCCAGGGCATAACCGGCAACAACAACGGCGGCCGACGTGCCAGCCTGCGGATCGCTGTCCACGTATTGGATTTCCGGCTCCAAGACGGGGATGTCCGTCACCGGCGGATCCGCCGGCGTGGGCGCGGGAGGCGTGTGCGGCGGATCCGCAACCGGTGTCGGGTCACAGCCGAAGCTGCCAACCAGCAAGATTCCGATCCCTACCACGGCGAGTTCCAGTCGAATACCAAGCACCTGCCACCGTTTCATGATCCGCCCCTTTTCCCAAACGTGCAAAATTGACGTCTGCCAACCTACTAGCCAGCGCGAAGGATGTCAACCGACGCCCGAACAGCCCTGCGATTCAGACGCAAGCGAGCGGGCGAAGCCCTCCCTGCGGGTGGTTCGCATCCGTCCCGCCGCGTCCGCGAGTCACGAAGCCGTGCCCTCGCTTTGCAGCACACGGGCCTTCGCCAGCGCCCGGCGGCGAGCTTTGCCCTCTAAGCTGTGAGCTTTCGGCAAGCGTGCAAAATTTTGGATTTTTTCGCGGCCGCGGATGGCCGGGCGCGGTCCGCGTGAGGTGGGGATGGCGTCGGGTTTCTTTGCCCCGAAGGGGCTGCAACAAATCAGCCCGGGGCAGAGCGGAGCGGCGATAGCCGCGGAGCGCCGCCCCGGGAAAGATGTTGTTTTCAATCGGTTGCCCTGAAGGTGCAAAACAGCTCAACTCCGACTCCGAAGGATGAGTCTGCCGTATTCATCGTGGGTCCCGATCCACACCCAAATGAAGTCGTTCCCGTCTTCGACGGCCAAGGGCCGATGGGTGAATCCGACTCTTGCCGACCAGAAGCCGCCAACCTTTTTGAAGTGCTGCGACGGATGCCGCGGGTTATCTCGCAGCAGACGAAAACTCTTGTCAGCGAGTTCCTGGATGTCCCGCGGCAAATTCGAATCACTCTCCCAGAATCGCTCCGTCGCCCGATGCATCAGAGTTCCCTGAGTCGGTTTTCGCTCTTCCCTTCGAGCGCCTCTTGGATCAGGAAATCAAGCTTGCCGGCTTGGACATCCGCCTCGAGTTGCCGATCCCATTTCTCCCAATCCCTGTCCAGGAACCAACTCCGAAACTGGCGATACTCATCTTGCGGCAACGCCTCGACCGCCAACTCCAATTCCTCGACCCTCGTCATGCCATCGACTCCTCCCGTGCAAAGAACCCAATCTCGCTGAATCGTAGGCAAGCGACTCGACCGCTGCAAGGAGAGGCAGCTCGTGCCGCAAATCACAATTGACGTTACATGAAACCCATAAGAGGGGACACAATAGCTCGAACAATACGTACTACATCGGTTCGTAGGTTGGGCATTCCTGCCCGACGATCCCCATAATTGATCCACAGTGAGGGATTCGTAATCCGTGCGACGTTCTTGTCGATGATCCTACGTCCGTCGGGCAGGAATATCTAGTAAAGTCCTGCTAGAAACCAGCAGTTAAGCGGGTCATTGTTGGTAAATACCCTCCCCGGCCGCTACCGCGTCCGACCCTCCCGCAAGCGGGAGGGTGAAGAGTAGCATGATTTCACCTCCCCTCCGGGGAGGTCGGACGCGGT
>SLEY01000515.1 GCA_007124535.1 Planctomycetaceae bacterium | reverse complement strand
CGGTCGGCAGGGTGGCTCGGTCAGAGACCGGCCACAGCGCGGTCGGCAGGGTGGCTCGGTCAGAGACCGGCCACAGCGCGGTCGGCAGGGTGGCTCGGTCAGAGACCGGCCACAGCGCGGTCGGCCGGGTGGCTCGGTCAGAGACCGGCCACAGCGCGGCGGGAACCGGGACAGCTGCGACGAACGCGACCGTAATCTCTTGGCAGATGCTTCCACTTAGTCGAACGACCTCAGTGGGCCATTCGCGGGGATTTGTAGGGGACTAAGTGTAGGGGACTAAGTGTAGAGGACTAAGTGTAGAGGACTAAGTGGAGGGGACTAAGTGTAGAGGACTGAGTGTAGGGGAGGGAGTGTGATGGTTTTGCCGATGTTCAGCCGTCGCTTCCCACTTGCCAGCGTCTGAGCTTGCGTTGGAGGGTCCGCACGGAGATGCCCAGCGACTTGGCGGCCTGGGTGCGGTTGCCTTCGTGAACCTCCAGGGCGTGCAGCACGGCCGCCCGCTCGAGGCTTTCCAGGGGGACCACTTGCGGGAACGCCTGCGTGCCGGGCGTGCATTTGCCGGTTCCGGCCAGTGCCCGGCGGAAACCGTGGCCAGACAAAGGATAGCCGCCCCCCGCCGACAACATGGCTGCCAAGAGTTCGCGGAGTTGGGCTACGTTTCCCGGCCAGGAGTATTCGACGGCGGCCTGCACGAAATCGGGCTCCACGGCGGGAACGGCCAATCCGCGTTCGGCGGATAATGGGACCAACCATTCCTCGATCAGTTCGGCAAGGTCGTCGCGGCGTTCACGCAACGGCGGAACGCGAATCACCACCGCCCCAATGCGGTAGTACAGGTCCTCCCGTAGCATTCCGCGTTTCACGCATTCGGCAAGTTCGAAGCGGGTGGTGGCCATCAGCCGAAAGTCGAGGGTTTGCGTGAATGCGCCGTTGCCGGTGAACACCCCGCGGCCTTCCGCCGGGGCAAGCAGCTTGGCTTGGGTTGTGGGCGAAAGCCGCGTGATTTCGTCCACCAGCAGGGTGCCGCCGGCGGCCTCGGCCAACCGGCCAGGATGCTCCGGGGAGCCAAACAGTAGCTCGTCCTCCAGCTGGCAAGCACGTTCTTTGGGGAACAGGAACGGGGATGGCAGACGGACCACGATCAGGGGCCCGCCGCTGCGCCGGCTGTGACGGTGGATCTGTTCCGCCACAAACCGCTTTCCGCTGCCTTCCTCGCCCCAAAGGACCACGGGACAATCTGCCCTTGCCGCTCGTTGCATCCGCCGAACGACCTCGCGCATGCCTGTCGAATTGGCGATAACTCGCATGGCTCAGGCTACTGCCGCGGTGACTAGGGAACGATCGCGCGAAGGACGTTGCGAATCGGCTGGCCGGGCACAAACACCCGCGGCCGAACGAAGACCGGAGCCGCCGGAACTACCGGTACCGGTTGGTAGACTGCCACCGGCGGCGAAACCGCCGGGGCCACCGGACGATGCACCACCACTGGCGGCGAAACCGCCGGGGCTACCGGACGATGCACCCCCACTGGCGGCGAAACCGCGGGGGCTACCGGGCGATGCACCACCACCGGCGGCGAAACCGCCGGGGCTACCGGACGATGCACTACCCGCGGCGGCGAGGCCACTGGAGCTACCGGACGATGAACGGCCACCGGCGGAGGCGGAGCAAAAGTTTGTCCGCAGACCCAACTGGATGGTATGAGCACGGCCAGGCCCGTTACGAGAAAAACGGTTCGGATATTCATGGTGATTCTCCCGGGTTGGAGGAATGACTACCGGGCGGTGTAACCGCCGTCGATGACCAACTCGCTGCCCGTCACGAACTTGGCTTCGTCGCTGGCCAAATAGAGGATCCCATAGGCAATGTCGTCCGGTTCGCCTATCTTACCGATCGGATGCAAGGCCCCGACGCGCCGGCGGTATGCCTCGGGGCCCTCGGAGTCTTCCTGCGCCATTTGTTCGACCAGCGGTGTCCAGATGAAGGCGGGATGGACCGAATTGACGCGGATGCCGTCGGCGGCGTACAGGAGCGCATCGGTCTTGGCCATCAGCCGCACAGCGCCTTTCGAGGCATGATACGGCGGCAGGTTCGCGTCGCTGATCATCCCGTAGATGGACGACAGGTTGACAATACTTCCGCCACCGGCCGCCCTCATTTGGGGAATTGCATGCTTTGTGCACAGGAACGTGCCCCGCACGTTGACGGCCATCAACTGTTCCCACTCCTCGAGTTCAATCTCGTGGGTCGGCTTGTCGACGCCGGCAATCCCCGCATTGTTGACCAGCACGGTAACCGGCCCGAACGCATCGCGTACTTCTCGAAATACCCGCTCGACTTGCGATTCCTCAGCGACATTCAATTGCCAGAATCCCGCCGTCGCGCCGTCGCGGACCAGGGCATCGGTTTGCGATTCGCCTTCCGCCCGGTCGATGTCCGTCACGGCCACCTTGGCGCCTTCGCGGGCCAGAATCCGGCAGGTCGCCAGGCCGATACCGTGGGCGCCTCCCGTGACGATTGCCACCTTGTCAGCCACTCTTGGCATGCGAGACACCTCCCTTCGAAAGCACGTGGCGGCGCATCTATTCGCGTCCCACGACGGACAGCGGATGCTGAGGCGCCGGACGCGGCGCCACGATGTTGCCTTATCGGCGCCGCCGCAAGCATTCGAGTGCAAACCTCATGCCACAGCAAGGCGTTTTCTCCCCGGAGCCATCCTGCGGAGCCTGACAAAAGCCGGGGCCCGTGTTGGTAACCGAACCGGTCGCACTGCTCGGCGCGGGTCTCTGACGCCGCCGAAACCGCCGCACTGTTCGGCGCGGGGCTCGGTCGCACTGTTCGGCGCGGGTCTCTGACCCCGCCGAGACTGCCGACCGAAGGTCTCCACCGAGATGGGAGACCTTCGGTCGACGGGGTGGCTCGGTCGGAGACCGGCCACAGCGGAGGTCGGAGACCGGCCACAGCGGAGGTCAGAGACCGGCCACAGCGCGCTTGGCGGGGTGGCTCGGTCAGAGACCGGCCACAGCGCGGGCCACCGCGTGAGGTCAGAGACCGGCCACCGCGTTTCTCCAGATGGATTTTTTGGCGGCGTGGCGGGCTCCGTCAAACCGACCGGCTTATCCCGTCGGTGTGCGACAAATTGTCTTACGTGGCGTCTGCGCCGATTCGCCGCTTAACCCGTTTCTTTACCGAGGGTCCAGCGGATGGCGCTTTGGGTCAACTCGCCGGCGCTGGCCAAATTGAGCTTCTCCTTGATCCGCTGCCGATGGGTGTCGACCGTGTGGGGGCTGATGTGCAGCAGTTTGGCGATCTCCGAACTGCTTCGCCCTTGACCGATGTGACGGAATACTTCCAGTTCCCGATTGGAAAGGGCCTCGATCGGCGACTGCCGGAGCGTCTGACTGCCGCCCACCGCGTGGCCGAGCAGGTGCTGGACCATTTCCTCGGACAGGTAAATTTGGCCTTCCCGGATGCGGCGAATCGCCTCGACGATGCGGCCCGTGGTATGCTCCTTGTTGATGTAGCCCAACGCGCCGGCGTGGAGCGCGCGTTCGGCGTAGAGTCTGTCGGGGTAGACCGACCAGACCAGGATCCCCACCGATTCGTATTGGGTTTTGATCCGCTGGACCAGTTGCAGCCCGTCGCTGTTCTTCAGTTGGATATCGACGATGACCACGTCCGGCTGGAGTTGCTTGAGCAATTGCAGCGTTTCGTTCAGGTCGGCCGCCTCGCCGCAAACTTCCATATCGGGTTGGTTCGCGATTCGCGCGGCGAGGCCCTCGCGGACGGCCGGATGATCGTCGACGATCAAGATCTTGGTCCTCATTTCCCGGGCTCCTCCAGAGTGGGTTTCGGCAGTCGGCAGGTAACTCGGACGCCCCCGGTGGAGGGCGACTCGATGGCCAGGCGGGCTCCGATCAGGCCGGCCCGATAACGCATGATTCGCAGGCCCATGCCGTCGCCGTCGCCGGCGCCCCGTGGCAAACCGGGCCCGCCGTCGCGAATTTCCAGCAGCGTGGCATCCTCGTCGCTCTGCAGCACGATGTCCACCTGCGAGTCCGGTGCGTTGGCAATCGCATTGGCAGTGGCCTCCTGAGCGATACGATAGAGTTGCGTGGCGATTCGGCTATCGCGGATCCGCATCCTCCCCCGCTGGTGAAACGTACAGGCAACCTGCCTCTCCTCGCCCATCCGATGCGCCAATTCCTCCAGTGCCGTCGGCAAGCCCGGGCTACCCACCTCGGTGGGCACCAGTCCGCGGGCGAGTCCGCGCGTCTTGCCCCGGATGCGGTCAATCGTCACGACCAGGTCGCGGGCCAGCTTGCCGGCCGCCGCGCCCTGGCCGTCGAGCATTTCGGCCAGGGTTTCCGCCTTCAGCGCCAACCCGGTCAGTTCCTGGCCCACATCGTCGTGCAACTCCTGGCCAATGCGGCGGTGCTCGTCCTCCGAAAGCGTCAGCAATCGGTCCTGAAACATCTTCCGTTCGATGACCCGTCCCAGCTGCATGCCGACGCTGGCCATCGCGTCGAACACTTCGGCTCGCGGCTCGATCCGCTTGGTGGAAAAAAATTCGAGAACGCCAACCGCACGTTCTTCGGCCATCACGGGAAACACCGCGGCCGTGGTCAACTCCAATGCCGCGGCCACCGCGAACCGGCGCCGGTCCAGCGTGCCGCCCAGGTCGGTGCTCCACAGCGGCTGTCCGCTCTGGAATACCGCACCCGGTTGATCATCTAAGCCCCCAACCGGAGTGCCATGCGTCACCTCAGCGAGCGGCCGAAATCGTTCGGCATCGGCTGAATGCCAAAGGTAAGCAGGTTCCAGTCGATAGGGGGGCCCTTCACGGGGAAGGTAGGCGATGCCGACGTTCCAGCCATGGTGCTGGCCTACGCGTTCCAGGCAATACCTTGTCGCTTCTTCGACGTCCTGTGCGTGGTTGGCCATCGAGGCGACGTCGCAAAGCATCTGCAACGCATCCGCTCGTTCAGCCGTTTGCAGCTCCAGCTCGTGGATGTGCTGCTCGGTGGTTCCGTGGACCTCTTCGGGCAACGCTCTTCCTTCGCGGTTCCCCGATTGCTCTTCTCGTTGCATGTTCCGTCCATTCTGCTGAAAGCCTGTGGACGGGAACCAGAGCCGCTCTTCCTGGGGGCTCATCCCGCGGTTCGCCGCCCGTTGATGCTCTGAACGCCGGACAATTCACGCATTTTGGGGCCCCGTTCCCAACCCGGAGAAGAAGCAAATCGCCGCGTTCCGACCTCAATCCTTTCCCAAGGATCGGGGCGTCGGATCCGAAAGCACATCACTTCCCGCCCAGGACATGAACGGTGTACCGGCGTCTTCACCCACCTTCATCTTAACGGACACGGGCGAAGCATTCCAACCCCAAACTCGGCTGGTACCCAATCAGGGCTAATACCCACGCCCCAAGCGTTTGTGGTGGATCCCATTAGGCCAGAATCCTCCCAACTAACGATTGGCGCGGTTCCTCCCTATGCGAGAATCGGTTACGTCGTTTTTACACCACGCGCCGAGCACTCCGATCAGGACATCTCGGCATCCTCCGGCAAGTCAGGAAGATGTAGCAATGCAAACGATCCATGCCAGCCGAACCGAACATCCTGTGTTCGACAAACTGATCACCTGTTCCGATCTCATGCTGCCGGTTCTCGACCAGACCAGCCGGGCGGCCAAGGTGGACGCGACGGTTTTGATCACCGGCGAGTCGGGGACGGGCAAGGAATTGATTGCGGAAGCCGTCCATGCCAACAGTCCCCGCCGGAACGGTCCGCTGGTGGTGGTCAACATGGCCGCCGTCCCCGGGAATCTGATCGAAAGTGAACTGTTCGGGCACGTGGCCGGCGCCTTTACCGGTTCGACCGGCAAGCGGATCGGACGGTTCGAAGCGGCTCAGCAGGGGACGATCGTCATCGACGAGATCGGCGATCTGGCCCTGGAATGCCAGGCCAAGCTGCTCCGCGTGCTGGAGAACCACTGCGTGACGCCGGTCGGTAGTAATGCGGACCGGAGCCTGGACGTTCGCGTCATTGCGGCGACGAATCGGAATTTAGCGAAGATGGTCCGGAACGGCGAGTTCCGGGAGGAGCTTTATTACCGGCTGAACGTCGTCGCCATCCACTTGCCTCCCTTGCGCGACCGTCCGGAGGATGTCGAGCCGTTGGTCCACCGCTTTCTGGATGAATTTGCGGCGGCCTACGACCAACCTCGCCCGGAGCCGGATCGGGAATTGATGACGTTCCTCCAATCGTACCACTGGCCGGGCAACATTCGCCAGTTGCGCAATTGCGTGGAAAGCATGTTCGTCCTGGCCGATTCCCTGACGCTGACCGTGGAAAACCTGCCCGATATGATCGGCATCCAGCATAATCGCGATGCGGCGCCCTTTGAGGTTCCCGAAGGCATGACGCTGGAGGCGGTGGAACGGGCCGTGATTCACCAGACCCTGGACCGGTGGCGTGGCAATCGCACGCGCGCCGCCAAGGCGCTGGGCATTTCCGTCCGGACGCTCCAGCGCCGGCTGAAGCATTGGCAGAATGTCACCGCGTAACTCACTTTCGGCAATGGAAAGCAGGATGCTCATGGATGCCACTTTATTGACCACCGACAGCGAATTCCCCTCTTTTCCCCTTTTGAAGCGTTTTTTTTCTCGGTGCGGTTTTCGCGTCGAGATGGCCCGCAGCCGCGGCGAGTGGCTGCGAAAGGCTCACACGCTGGACCCGGAAGTGCTGATAATCGATCTGGATGCCTCGTGGGGCGGCGATGCGGCCGTCGCGGGGTGGCGGTCGGAAATCGCCCGGGGCGCGGCGGGCCCCGCCGTGTTCATCCTTGGCAACGCCCCCCCCAAGGCCTTGGCACGCCGCACCGGCATCCCTCCCTGGGCGTGCTTTCAGAAGCCGGTGGCCATGGAAGCCCTGCTGGACGCCGTCGGGCTGGTCATGGCCCAACGGGACCTGCAGCGCAGAACGGTCTCGCCGCAGCCCCCGTCCCGGCGCCCGATCCCCCGGTTCTCCGGGGAAGCGTGCTTTCATTGATTTCTAACCAAAGGAGTGCCCTGATGCCTTTATCGACGAATACCTTGTTAGAGCGGAACTCGCCGCGAACGAATCGCCTGCCAGCCGTGGTCCGCCGGGATGACGAGGTGCTGGACGACGCGATGCTGGCGACGCTTTCCCCGCGGCACATATCCAGGATGACCCGCCACGAACTGGCCCGGATGGTTCGGGCGGCCCGCACGCCGGCATCCCAGCGGCGGCGGCTGGAGTATCTGGACCGGCCCACGCTCGAGCAATTGGCCTATCAGGCCCGGCTGTCCGCCCAACAACGAATCCGAGAAGATCCACCACAAACTCATGCCGACAAGGAGGAAGGATGATGAAATCCCACGCATGTCCGCCCGCGAGGCCGAGAACCGCCACTCACTTCCGGGAAGCGAAACGGCCGT
>SLEY01000506.1 GCA_007124535.1 Planctomycetaceae bacterium | reverse complement strand
GGGATAATATCAGCGGTGAATCAATGCGGATAAGCCATCTGCCAACCGCACCGCTGTGGCTGGTCTCTGACCGAGCCACCCCGGCCGACCGAAGGCACCCCATATAGGTGGATACCTTCGGTCGGCGGTTTCGGCGGGGTCAGAGACCCGCGCCGAACCGTGCGACTGTTATTTCTTGGCAGATGCTAAATCAGGTTGGGGGGAAGAAAGCCGGGCTCGCCCGACGATTCATCCAGAGGTACCCGATGGGTGTCCTCTGCAAGCGGTGGGTGCGTCGCGAGCACTCCGGATTCGGGCGCAGTTTCGAAAGACCAATCTTCCTTCGCGGACCAAAAGTCGATATATACAGCCAGCCGAAGCAACTGCCGCCGCCCGCCCACTGCGCGGCACGGCGGATCATGGTCATTTGGAGGAGGGTCAGGGGCCGGCGTGAAAGACTCATTTTGGCAGCCTGGTCGCAAGCTGGGTGATTACGAAGTCCTGGAGGAGATCGGCCGGGGAGGCATGGGGGTCGTTTACAAGGCGCAGCACCGTTGGTTGCACCAGACGGTGGCCTTGAAAGTGATGCCCGAGTCTTACCTTTCGGATCGGCAGGCCGTGCTGCGCTTTCGCCAGGAGATGCTGTCGCTGGGGCGACTGAATCACCCGAACGTGATCCGAGCATTGAATGCGGGTGAGGCACGGGGGGTTCTGTTTCTGGTGACGGAATTCGTCGACGGGGTGACCTTCCGCGAGCTGATCGTCCGAAAAGGCGTGCTGCCGGTGGGAGCCGCCTGCGAACTGATTCGTCAGGCGGCCGAGGGCTTGGACTACGTGCATCGTCTGGGGCTGGTCCACCGCGACATCAAACCGGCGAACCTGATGCTGACTCGGGACGGGGTGGTGAAGATCCTGGACCTGGGACTGGCGCGTTGGGATGTCGCGATGGCCCGCGAATTGACTCGGCCCGGCATTGCGATGGGCACGGCGGATTATATGGCCCCGGAACAATGGATGGACTCCAGTTCCGCGGATATTCGGGCGGACCTCTACGGTTTGGGATGCACGTTGTACTTCCTGCTGACCGGACACCCTCCTTTGGTGCCGGACAGCTCGTCCAAGCATTCGGGCACGCCGTCGAAAGTGGGCGGCCCGACGCGTATGCCGTTATCGGAATACCGGCCCGACTGTCCGCCGGAATTGGAACAGCTGTTCCCGTACTTGCTGGCCGAGGACGCGGACGACCGCTTCGACACACCGGCGGCGTTGTTGGCTGCGATTCAGGGTTTTTGTGTTCCAGAGGCATTGGAGCCGTTGCTGGGCGATGTTCTGGACGCGGAGTCCGAGTCAGGGGCGGACCCGGCGGGCTCGCCGCCGCCCCCACCGGCAGGCCGCCGTGCGGCGCCACACCGTGGCCGGCGGGAGTCTTCTTGTTCCACACGTTCCCGCGATCTTCCGACGCGTGAGGAAGCTCGTGCACGGGTTCGCCGGTGGGAAATATCCGGCGCGGCGACGGCGTTCCTGGTCGTCCTGGTGATTTGGAGCAGCTTGTACCTCGCCGGAAACGGGCAACCGGTGAGCCCGCAGGAAAGCGGATCGGTGGCGGAGGCCGAACTGAGCCTGGAAATCGAGGGGCTGCCCGGCTTGAACGGGCCCTGGTGGTTCGACGAAACACCGTGGCTGATGCCTTATGTCCGCCGCGCGATCGTATCCGAGTTGCGCAACGGGGGGCCCCGCTCGTCCGGCGCCGCCGAAATCCTGAACGGCAGCCACCCGATACTGCACGCGGATGTGACGGCGGTTCAAGACGGGTTGCTGCGGCTGGCTCGCGAGGCCCAGCGGCGGTTGAGTGCCCCGGAAGCGGAATTGCTCAATGAATTGATTCAGCTCTCGTTCGAAGACCTGCTGGATGAACAACTGGCGGACCGGCTCCGGGCCGCCTGGCAGCGGTTCCGAGCGGACGAAGCGGCGGAACCCGGCGCACTGCACTGGCACACCCGAGCGGTCCTGAAGCATAAGATCGCGGCGATCAGCAACGATGCGGAACTGGCGGCGTTGGCGGCGGATGCCTACGCGACGGCCCTGGACGGTTACCGCTCGCTGGCATCCGGTACACCGGCCCTGGAGGCCCGATGCCTGGTCGACAGCGGCCAACTGTATGCCTTGGTGTTCCAGGACTATCTCGCGGCCCGCGATCGTTTTCGAGCCGCTCGGGCGCTCCGTCCTGTTCCCCGTCTGCTGCAGATCGAGGCGTGGGTGAACGAGGCGATTGCCAGTTCGGTGGGGAATCCGGAGCCGGCCGACCGGTACCCGGACGCCGGGTACGCGTTGGCGCGTGCCCGAGAACTGCTGGACGTTTCCGAGTTGCGGCAACTGAACCACCCGTTGGCGGCTCACGTGCACGAGCGGCAGGCCTGGATCCTGATGAATCAGTGGAATGTGCGGCGGGCCAGCCTGGAGTTCCAGGAGGCACGGCGGATCCGTTATGACAACTTCTGGCGGTTCGAAAACGATTTTGCCCAACTCTTCGTATTTCACAACGACCACGGTCAGGCGATGGCCGAGCGGTACAGCGGGGATGTCCGACTGGCAAGAGCCCAATACGATCTGGTCTTGGGCGAGATCCGTCGGGCGAGAGCGCGGGCGGAGGATCAGCCGGAGCGGCGGGGCGCGCAACGCTTCCTCCGCGAACTGCGCGAGCGTTATTCGAATTCCAGCGAGCGGCGGGCGGATTGCGAGCTGTACCAGGGGGCGGCCTCCGACGCGCCGGTGGATCTGGCGGAGGCCGCACGGCTGTACGCCGTCGCCCGCGACCATGCCGACGACGCCGCCACCCGGGCCGCCATGTCCTGCAAACGGGCGATCAGCCTCGCCCTGGACGGCCGCCTGGCCGAGGCGGACAGCGAATTGGCCCGCCTGAACGCCGACGGACCCCTGGTGATCGGGATTCACGAAGAACGGGTACGCTTGCTGCACGAACTGGCCCAGGCCGTGCTGGCCACCCAAAAAGTTCCCGACGGGCAGGGATTGGACGCCCTGCGGGCCTTCCTCAAACGCTTCGATCTGCACACCAGCCCGGACCCGCAACGCCGCGAAACTCAGGAAATGCAGTTGCTGGCCGCCGAACTGCTGCTGGCGGTTCAGTTGCGCGACCCCGATCCCCAGCGCCGGTCGGCCGCGGTACAGGACGCCGACTACCTGGAGCGGCTGGTCGCGGCCTTTCCCTACCGAGAACAGATGCTGGCCTATCTGCGACGTTACTATGATTTGTTGATCGAAGTGCACAGTCCTCGGGACCCGGCGCGAGCAGCCCGCCATATCCTGGCCTCGCGCAACGAGCGGCCCGCGCCCGATGCGATGCGCGTCGTGTTCCACTTCACCGACCAGCGGGGCCGGGTGATCTTGCTCCCCCCGCAAGACGCCGCTCAGCATGTCCCCCTGGATTTCGGACGCAAGCAGTTGAAAGCGGAAAACGGCCCGACCGCGGAGTCCCCCTCCTTCCATTTGCCGGCATCGCTGGTCGAGCCGATCGTGAACGAGCGCCGCGCCGGACGGCCCGTGGTGATCTACTGGGACGATCAAGCCAGTTGGGCCCGCTCGGAAGCGGCCCTGACCCCCGAAGATTGGCCCTTCGATCACCAGTTGGAATGGAATCCGAGGAAAGCGAACGAGGACGCCGAGCCCTTGCGGCAAACGCTCTCCAGCGCCCGATTGCTGCCCGACCCGTAGTGCCGCAAATCGCAACTGCATCGTTCCCACGCTTCCGCGTGGGAACGCACGGTTTAGACGCTTCGCGTCTTTTCCACTTTCCCACTTGAAACTCCTGCATCGTTTTCAGTTGATACGGTTCCTTTCATGGGACGCGAAGCGTCCGAGCTTGCGTTCCCACGCGGAAGCGTGGGAACGATGCCCTGTGGGGATCGTCGGGCAGGAATGCCCAACCTACGGGGGCGCGCAGCAAGCAACTTCTTGCCTTGGTGGGCTATCCAATGTGATTTGCGGACTAAACCTGCGGCGCGAACTTCGCGAATCGCTGCTTGTCCGCGGCTTTCATGTACGCATCCACTCCGTCGATCACGTCGTCGTCCACCAACTCCTGCAATGCGTCATCCATCGACTGCATGCCCTCGCGTTTGCTGGACTGCAGCACCGAGGTGATCTTCTCGATCTTGCCCTCCCGGATGATGTTCGCCACCGCGCCGGTTCCGAACAGGATCTCGTTGGCGGCCACACGGCCCTTGCCCCCGCGGCGGCGCAGCAACTGCTGGGCCACGATGCCCCGGATCGATTCGGCAAGCATGGTGCGAATCTGGGCCTGCTGATCGCTGGGGAACACGTCGATGATCCGATCGATGGTCTTCGGAGCACTATTCGTGTGCAGGGTCCCGTAGACCAAAGTCCCCATGCTGGCCGCACTGATCGCCAAACCGATCGTTTCCAGGTCCCGCATCTCCCCGACCAAAACCACGTCGGCATCCTGCCGCGTCACCGCGCGCAAGGCGTTGGCAAATGAATGCGTGTGCTCGCCGACCTCGCGATGCGTGATGATCGCCTGGCGATTCCGATGCACGAATTCGATGGGGTCCTCGATCGTCACGATGTGTTTGCGATACTTGTGATTGATATGGTCGATCATCGCCGCCAGGGTCGTGGATTTCCCGCTGCCCGTGGGCCCGGTCACCAGCACCAGCCCGCTGCGCAGCTCGGTAAACCGCCGCACCACGGGCGGCAATCCCAACTCCTCGATGGTCAGGATTCGCGTGGGGATCAAACGCATCACCGCCGCATAGCCGGTCCGCTGGAAGAAGTAGTTGCAACGGAAACGAGCTTTGTCTTCGATGCCGTAGGCAAAGTCGAAATCCAGATTCTGCTCGTAACGCTCCCGCTGGGCGTCGCTGCAGATTTCGAACAAGTAGGCCGCCAGCGACTCGCGCGTCAGGACCCCGTGGTCCTCGATCACCCGCACCTCGCCGTCGATCCGGTACTTGGGCTTCTGCCCCACCACCAGATGCAGGTCGGAGGCATTCGTCTCGTGCATGTTCAGGAGCAGGGGATCCAGTTCAGCCATGATGCCGATCCTTGGAAACGGGGCGAGGGAGCGACGATCCAGTCGCCAGTTCCTTGGTCACGTAGCGGGGATTCTCCGCATGCGTGATGGCCATCTCCCGCGAAATCCGGCCTTCCGTGGCCAGCTTCACCAGCGATTCGTCCATCAACTGCATGCCGTACTGCTTGCCAGTCTGCATCAAACCGCGGATCTGATGCACCTTCTCCTCCCGGATCAGATGCCCGATCGCCAGCGTGTTGACCAGGATCTCCAGCACCAACACCATCTCCGTTTGATCGGCGCTGGGCAACAACTGTTGCGAGCAAATGCCGCGCAGCGATTCGGACAACATGGCCCGAATCTGCGGCTGCTCCTTGGGAGGAAAGACGTCCAGGATCCGCCCGATGGTCCGGATCGCATCCGGCGTGTGCAGGGTGGCCAGAACCAGATGCCCCGTCTCCGCGGCGGTAATCGCCAAGGACGTGGTGTCCAGATCTCGCATCTCCCCCACCATGATCACATCCGGAGCTTCACGCAGCGCCGAACGGAGCGCGTTGCCGAACGACTGCGTATGCAGGCCCACCTGCCGCTGGTTCACATGTCCCTTCTTACACGGGTGCACGAATTCAATCGGATCCTCGACCGTGATGATGTGCTCGGCCCGGTTGGAGTTGATGCGATTGACCATTGCGGCCAAGGTGGTCGTCTTGCCCGAACCCTTGGGCCCGGTGACCAGCACGATCCCGACCCGGTATTCGGTAAACCGTTTGACCACATCGGGTAAGTTCAATTCCTCGAAGGTGGGGAGCTGTTCGGGGATCAAGCGGAAAACGCCATCCACCCCGTTGTGCTGGTGCAGCAGATTCGTGCGAAACCGTCCCAGTTCCGCTCCGCCGTCGTAGGAAAAATCCAGGTCCAGGTCTTCGTCGAAGGCCGCCGCCTGGTCGGCGGTCAGGATCGCACGCAGCGAATTCGCGACCGCCGCAGCATCCAGCGGGGGATAAGGCAGATCCTGCAAACTGGCCCGAACCCGAATGACCGGGGGCATCCCCGTCTTCAAATGCAGGTCCGAAGCGCCAGCCCGCCGCGCCTCCGACATCAGGCGGTGCATCAGCTCCTGGCCCGGGGCCGGCAAGGGCTGGACGTCGCCCGGCGATTCCACGTCGGCGCCCGTCGCCACCGGCCCAACCTCCAATTCCGCCGAGGTTACCGGCGCGGCGGCCGGGGACTGGTCGCCGGACGCCACCGGCGAGCGTTCCTCCGGAGGTTCCGGTATCGGCGGGGGCCCGGGCGATTCGTCGCCTTCGTCCAGACTGAGCTGTTCGGCAAACAGTTGGTCCAGCTTCTTCTCGTAAACCGTCCAAAACTGTTCCGCCGTCTTTTCGGTCAGCCGCTTTCGCTGGACCAATTGCTCCAGCGCCTGCCGCGGTTCTGGAAATTCGGCCAGCAGCGCGTCGACTTCGGCCTCACTCAACAGCTTGTTGCGCAGTACGATCCGTGTGAAGACCTGCTGGGATGCTTTGGACATGGCCGTCTTCCGCTAAGCGGGGAGGGCCGCGCCCCGCCAGGGAGGCGAAGAGACAACGCGACCACACTGAACGTGGATTCTAACGTCGCCAGGAGATGATTTCCAATACTCTTTACGGGGGGAGATAAATCGCCCCATGATCAACGAAGCTCGTATTCCCGCGGCTGGCCGCATGCCTACTCGCATACGGAGGGATTATTCTAATGAATTCGGGTTACAGTCGTTAACTGAACGGCGGGTGTAGACGATCGTCGCGCAGCAAGACGAACAGTCCGGCCGCGATCAAATCGGCGGTCGTGCCCGGATTGCGGCGGTGGCCGTCGCTGCGGAGCCAGAAGTCCAGATCCCGCAGTCCCCGCTGGTATTCCAACTCACCAGGCCCGCCGGCGTCCAGCAAGGCCCCGGCCATTGCCGCCGACTGCTCGGCGACTCCCCGACCGCACTTCCGCGCAATCAGGCTGTCCGGATACGTAGCCATCATCCGCACGTGGGTGCGAATGATGGCATCGGTCCAGTCCGGGCTGGCCTGCCGCGCGGCCAACAACCAGGGGACCACGCAATCGAATACCTCCTGGAAGTCATTCACGTATTGGCGAGCGACCAGATCCCGCTCCGCCGCCGCGCCCATCGCTTCCCGCAGATCCGCCGGTGGCGATGCCGCCACGTCCAGCTGGTCCACCGAACCCAAACCGCCCGGTTCGGCCAGCCGGATCGCCCGGTAGACTGCGGCCGAGTCGGCAGGCGTCAGGCTTCGCAACACTTGGGGCAAGCCGTCGGTCAGAACCGTCTCTCGGGGGACACAGGCCAAGGGGGCCAGCAACAGCACGGTCCCCAAATTCGTGTTCACACGCACCAGATGCCGCGTCGCCCGGATCGCCTGCCAGACCGTGACGCCCACGCCCTGCCGGG
>SLEY01000530.1 GCA_007124535.1 Planctomycetaceae bacterium | reverse complement strand
GGCGTGGCATGATTGCCGCTGTCATCCCCGCCCTCGACCACATGCACGACCACGCGGGCCTGGTTGGCTCGATGGGTGACGAATCGGCTGCGGCTGCGGGCCGGCAGGGGCGTATTGCGGGGGATCATGATCCGCCGCCGCCGCAGTCCCGTCTCCCGCTCCATCGCCAGCACCCCCAGGTCGTGGGAATTGACGTTGTGCACCGCCAGATTCCGCTCGGCCGTATCGGCTCCCTGCTGCAGGAAACTGGCATAAAGGGCGGCCCCATGAGCCACCGTTTCGTCCGGGGACATCGAACGGTCGACCCGGATTCCAGCGAACTCCTCCAGCGCCTGGGTGACCATCGGCATGCGGGTGGCGCCCCCGACCAGCAGGATCCGGGTCAAGCCCTGCTGGGACACGCGGGCATCGCGGAGCAGTTTCTGGACGGTAAACAACGTGCGCTGGACCAGATCGGCTGTCAGGGCCTCGAACTGGTCGCGGCTTAACGCGGTTTGGATCTGCCGCCCTTGATGGGCGAACCGGATGGTCATGCTCTGCCGGGTGCTCAAGGCCCGTTTGGCGTCATCGGCTTCGCGCATCAAGCTCTGCAGCGCCGCCGGCTGCTGGCGGGGATCGATCCCATGCTGCTCGACGAACTGTTCGGCCAGCAGATCGACGATGCGCCGATCCCAGTCGATGCCGCCCAGTTGCACATCGCCGTCGGTGGCCAGGGCGGTGTAGGTACAGCCTTCGATGCGCATCAGGGTCACGTCGAAGGTGCCGCCGCCCAGATCGTAGACCAGGATCGTTTCGGGTTGGCGTGCCAGGCCTTCGCGGCCGACAAAGCCGGCTTGGACGCCGAAGGCGATCGCCGCGGCGGTCGGTTCGTTGATGATGTCCACGACGTCCAACCCGGCCAATCGGCCCGCGTCCATGGTGGCTTTGCGCCGCGGTTCGTTGAAAAAGGCCGGCACGGTGATGACCACCTCCCCGCACCGTTCCAATTTCATTTCCGCATCGCATTTCAGTTTCTGCAAGACCAGCGCCTGGATCACTTCGGGGGGCAGATTGCGCCCGCGCAGCGGTTGGTGGAAATGCGGCTTGCCCATGTCACGCTTGGCAAAGCGGGCGACCCCCTGCGGTTCATAAACGGCCGCTTTGACCGCCTCGATCCCCACCACCGCTTCGCCGGCGTCAAAGAAGACCGCACTGGGCGTGATCAGATCGCCTTCCGAATTCAAGACGGTCTGCGGGACCCCGTTGCGGTCCACATACGCGACCACGGAATACGTGGTCCCCAGATCGATGCCGATGGGCGGCTGAGGGCTCATGCGTGCCTGCCCGATTCCCGTTCAAATTGCACGACTCGCCAACTCGCCTCCGGCACATCGCGTTCGCGAGTCCGGGACAAGACCAAACGTACGACCAGGCTTTCGGGACTGCCTTGGCGCTCGCCTTGGACCAGATACCGTTGGGTGATCGTGTCGATGTGGCCCTCGAAACGGCTACGGCGGCGCTCGTAGCCTTCCGCACCCACCGCCCGAACCATCGCATCGGGGCCCAAATCGCGTAATTCCACCAGCAGATCCTCGCGGGTAAACTCCTCGAAACCATACCGGCTCTCCTGGTCCCGCGCGTACGCACTGGCCACCTCGGCCGCCGAGCCCCGCCGCTCGCTGGGATGCAGCCGCAACTGATAGGCCTCCAACATCTGGCCGTCCAGAACCATCTGCAACCAGCGCTGTCCCATGTCCTGCGACTGGCGAGCCATCAGATGCTGCCGAGCCAGCTGGTGGCTGCCGCCCCAAGCCAAAAAGATCAGGCTGAGCGTCAAGCCGATCCAGGCGGGACAGCGGCCCAACTGGCGATTTTCCGTGTCCCGCTGCAGGCTGATCAAGGCGGCGAGCGCCACGATGCTCCCCGCCACCGGCAGTAACCACATCAGCGGGAGGAATACGGCACCAAAAGAAAGTATTCCCAAGACCAAGGCGGCCACGGCCAACCAGTTGATCGCGCGGGGTTCTTCCCAAGCTTCCTCGGCGGTCGAGGAGAAGATCGAAGTTTCGGAACGATCCTCGGCGTGCATCCTATCTCCCTTATTTCATGACACGTTGCAATTCGTTCAAGGAAGTCAGGCCGCGGGCGACCAGCAGGATGCCTTCTTCCTGCAGTCCGCGGTGGCCTTGCTCGCGGGCGATTTTCCGCAGCGTTTCCAGCTTGGGTTGCTGGACCAGCGCTTTGCGCAAGGGATCGGTGACTTCCAGTAACTCGAAGATGCCCGTCCGGCCGCGGTAGAAGATCCCGTGACAGAGCGGACCTTCCTGCTCGCAAATCGGGCACGCGCCGGGCGGCAGTTTCTTTCGCCCTTTCTTTTCTTCCTCCTCCTCCGGCGGCGGCTGCCATTCCCGGTACAGCACCTTGACACGCCCCGGGGGGATCCCCAGCTTCTTCAACAGCTGCGGCGGCGGCTGGTAAGGCTGTTTGCAGGTCTCGTTCAGTGTGCGAATCAAACGTACGCACAACACCGCCCGCACCGCCTGGGCAAACGCTTTGGATGAGGATTTCAGCAGCAGCACCCGCAATAAGGCCTCGACCGCATCCTTGGCACGCACCCCGGCAATCACCAATTTGGGCTCCCGCGAAGTCGCCAACTCACACAGCTTGTCCACCGTAGCCGCGTTGACCAGATCCGGCAACGTCACCACATCCGGCTGCGTCAACATCAACTTGTGCAGCAATTGATCGGGGGTAACGCCCCCTGCCCCGTCAAACCGGGTCATGTTGATGTTTTCCACCTCGGTTTCCGGATGGCGGTCATCCTCGATCCCGATGAAATCGCGCAGGAGGCGGTCGGTGGCGTTCAAGGTCACATTCCAGGTGGTGGTGAAGCCACCGCCCGGAGGTGCGGCGATCAGCACAATGCCCCCCTCCGCACGCATGTGTTCGCGCAGCCGCTCCTGCATCGGCTCGCGCATGCCCAGTTCCTCCAGGCTCTTGAAGACCCGAGACTTTTTGGGACGCAGTTCGACGATCACCCGCTCGCCCGTCTTGACCCCCTGGCTGGTCACCGTGCCCAGGAACTTGGCCTTGGTGATCTCGTGCTCCGCCACGAACTTGCCCACCTGGCGCGTCCGCCGCTCCTCGGGCTTCATGCCGCTCAAACGCTTCAACGCCACCAGCATGGCATCCCCCTGCTCGCGGTCGCGGGGCTCCAGGCTGTGCCAGAGGCCGTCGATCATCACCCGCCCGGCCACGGCCTCGCGGGAGTAATCCAGCATGATCTTCTCGCCACGCTTGAACAGGGCGTCGTAAACCAATTCGCGCAACCAAGGCAACGCCTCCCCCTGGCGTGCTGCAATCTCGCGCTGCTGGTTCTCGGCACTACAGCCGCTGTCGGCTTTCAACTCCAGAGGCGTTTCCGATTGGTTGGCCCCACCCTTCTTGCGTTTGAAGAAAATCATGCTCAAGTCCCTGAGGATGCCAGTCGGGAGAAAAGACCACCGGAACTACAAGATTCCAGGGGCCGCCGCGTCGATGCCCTTGATCGCCATCTTCAACGCGTCCGGGTTGGGCGCCACCGCAAACGCCGTGGGACGGTCGATCAATTCGGAGTCCAATAACAATTTCAAACTGCGGGTAAAGTCCTGCATGCCCTCCTCCGCACCGATGCGAATCGCGTCCGGCAACTTGTGGTCCGCACCCTCCAGCACCAGTTTCTGCACCGTCGGACTAAAGAACATAATCTCCACCGCCGGAACCCGGGCAACCCCCGACTTGATCGAACGCAATAACTTCTGGGCCACAATCCCCTTCATGTTGAAGGCGATCGCGCTGCGGATCGCGTTGTGCATCTCCTCGGGAAACAAGTCCAAAATCCGCCCGATCGTCGAGGAGGCGGTCGAGGCGTGAATCGTCCCATACACCAAGTGACCCGTCTCCGCCGCATGGATCGCCGTCATGAACGTCTCTTCGTCACGCATCTCGCCCACCAGCATGACATCGGGGTCCTCCCGCACGGCATGCTTCATCCCAATCGAAAAATCCTTGACGTCCTGACCAATCTCCCGCTGATTGATCAGGCACTTCTCTTCCGTGAAAACGAACTCGATCGGGTCCTCCAACGTCAAAATGTGCTTGCGGTACTTCCGGTTGACGTAGTTCAGCATCGCGGCGATCGTGGTGGATTTCCCCGAACCCGTGACCCCCGCCAACAGCACCATTCCCTGATCGTAATTGCACAACCGCTCAACACTCTGAGGCAGATAGAGCCCCTCGAAATCAGGGATATAATTATTGATCCGCCGGGCCACCAATCCGATCTTCCCCAACTGGGTCAGCATGTTCACCCGAAACCGCCAATCGACGCCGTCGACCTCGCACACGTAGGCAAAGTCCGCGCCGCCGTCTTCTTCGAAAATCCCCTTCTGCCGCTCGTTCAACATGGGCCAGAGCAGATCCACCATCTCCTCGGTCTCGATGGGCGGGCGGTTCAGCGGCCGCAGTTCGCCCTTGAAACGAATCATCGGCGGACGCCCCACCTTCAGATGCAAGTCACTGCCCTCGTGCTTGACTAAAGCACGGAACAACTTGTCCACCTCCAACTCCTTTCGCTGGCCACTCAACGCCTCGATCAGCGCCGCGTGCCGCGGGTCCTTTTGTACGACGTCCTCTTGAGTCGCTTCTGCCGTGGTTGCCATCGCTTCGCTTTCTCCTACCATCGGACGGGTACACCCCGGTCGGCCAAGACTTGTTTCGTCTGGCGGATCGTGTACTTCCCGAAATGAAAAATGCTGGCCGCTAACGCCGCGTCCGCTTTCCCCTCCAGCAGGGCATCCGCCAGATGCTCGGGACAGCCGGCCCCCCCACTGGCTACTACCGGGATCGACACCGCGTCGCTGACCGCAGCCGTCAACTCCAAGTCATAACCGTCCTTGGTACCGTCACAATCCATACTGGTCAGGACGATTTCCCCCGCCCCCAACCGCTCGACCTCCTTCGCCCAGGCCACTGCTTCCAATCCGGTGGGGATCCGGCCCCCCTCGATGTGGACTTCCCACACCTCTCGGCCCGCCCGCCAGACTCGCTTGGGGTCAATGTTCACCACAATGCACTGACTGCCAAAACGCATCGCCGCACGCCGGATGAATTCGGGATCGCGGCAAGCCGAAGAATTGATCGACACCTTGTCGCTGCCCGCGTTCAACAGATCGCGAATGTCCTCGATATCACGTATCCCCCCACCCACGGTCAGCGGCATGAACACCTGCTCCGCCGTCCGCCGGACGACCTCGATCATGATCTCACGCTGCTCGTGACTGGCCGTGATGTCCAAAAACACCAACTCGTCCGCCCCCTCTTGTTCGTAGCGCGCTGCCACTTGAACCGGATCCCCCGCGTCCCGCAAATTGACAAAGTTCGTGCCCTTGACGACGCGACCGCGGTCCACATCCAAGCAGGGAATGACACGTTTGGCAAGCATGGAGGCCGTTCCCCCAAAGAACAGAAAGATCAAAGCCTATAAAGTATCGCTCGAAGCCCTCGTGGTCAACGGTCACCCCCGCTCCCGAAACAAGTAACCTGCGTTTCCCCGCCCCATACCCGCTCGCACCCCATCACTGAGCCGTCAGCTTGCGGCCCCGCGGGCCGTGAACCGCCAATCGGCTCCAGTACCCGCCCCATTCGAGCCGAAGAACAGGCCGGAGGCAAGGAAGCCCGAGCGGACTTAGTCGTAGGAAACCCTGCCAATCTGCACCTGAGAGTGTGTGCCGTGCCCCCGTCCAAACTAAAAGTCACCCCGATTCAGCCCCGCCAGCTGGGCGATGCCCCCTCCCGCTGGACCGCGGCCTTCGTGGAATACCTCCGTAGCGAATGCCACTTGGCCGACAACACGTGCCAAGCCTATCAGCGGGATCTCCAGCATTTTCAGCAGTGGCGCGCGGCGAGTCAACTGAAAATCTCCCAATTGGGGATCCGCGATCTGTCGGATTATGTCGGCTGGTTGCATTCCCAGCGATTGGCCCCCGCCACCATCGCCCGCCATATCGTCAGCTTGCGAATGTTCTTCCGGTTTCTCCAAATGGAGGGGATTCTCGAAGAGAACCTGACCGAACTCTTGGGCAGCCAGAAGCTCTGGCAGCGAGTGCCCGAAATCCTGTCACCGGCCATGGTCCAGCGGTTTCTCGAAGCCCCAAGACCGTACGACACGTTCTGGCGACGGGATCGCGCGCTGCTGGAATTGCTCTACGCCACCGGATGCCGCGCGTCGGAATTATCGACGTTGGAGGTAAGAGACGTGCATTTGGCAGAAAGGTACTGTTTGTGCCACGGAAAGGGGGGCAAGCAGCGTTTGACCCCCTTGGGACGTGCCGCCCAAACGGCGGTCGAAGACTATTTGCAGAACGAGCGGCCCGGACTGGCCGCTCAGGCGACGAACCCCCCACCTTGGCTTCTTCTCTCCCGGCGTGGTCGGCGGCTGCGGCGCGAAGCCATCTGGGAACACGTCAAAAAATACGCGGCCCGGGCCGGGATCTCACCCACAATCAGCCCTCACACCCTGAGGCATAGCTTCGCTACCCACCTGCTGGCCGGCGGGGCTGACCTCCGACAAGTTCAGGAAATGCTGGGACACTCCAGCATCCAAACCACCCAGATCTATACCCACGTGGACCCCTCCCGATTGAAACAAGTCCACACGAAATTCCACCCCCGTGCCTGAACCGAAATTGCCTGAACCGGCGATGCGTAGGAACACGTGCTGTCAGCGCTGCGGAGAACCCGTTGATTCACAGATGCCAGCAGTAGGTCGTTTCCAGCGCCCGCCGTACCGTACCGGTCACTTCGGCAAATCGAACCGGTTTGGAAAGCACCGAAAACGCCTCCGCTCGCTCCGCTTCCAGGGCCAGAGCCGCGTCCATGTCGGCCGAAATCAAGATGCACGGCAGACGAGCATGGGTCTGTTTTACTCGTTTCAGCGTCTCCAGGCCGGTCAGACGAGGCATATGCATGTCCAACAACACGACATGCACCGGCTCGCGGCGCACGACCGCCAAAGCCTCCTCGCCGTCACCGGCCAGCAAGGTCCGATAACCGCGAGGCTCAAAGACTTCTTGTAACGTGTGTCGAAAATCCAAGTCGTCGTCGGTGATCAAGAGCGAAGGAACCTGCGGGGACATACGCGCCTCCGTCCGGGGAAGCTTATTGCCTCCATATGAGGGCTAAAATGGCGGGTGCAAAGCCAGCACAAATCGCCATAACTATCTTAACGCCTTCCCTGCCGCCGGCCAACCTCGCTCAGGTCGCCCACGATCCGGGGCCGGTTCACCGTGCATACCACGCGCACAGGGATTGCAGTTCATTCAGGCGTGCCAAATGAGCGATTCTTCGGCGCTGCTGGGTTCCGGACAGGGGTGCGGAGGCGTGTCCGCGGTCGATCGCCGTGACGGCTCGAATCACATCGGCTTCGTCCGGCCCCGGCGGTTCGCAGAAATAGCG
>SLEY01000091.1 GCA_007124535.1 Planctomycetaceae bacterium | reverse complement strand
CAACAGATCGTCCAGCGAGTCCAGGCGGATCGGCTGCCGGTCGCGGCAGGCTCGCCACAGCACACTGGACAACTGGTAGGTGAGGCGGGCAAAGGCGGGGTTGGGATACACGGCCGTCATCAACTGGTCGGGCCCATGCTCCTGCCGCCAGCGGGTGAAGGTGCGGAGGACGTGGTCGTAGGAGTTCGCGGCCGGATCGCCCGTCTGATCGACGCCGTTGATCAGCAGCCGCTTGCCGCCTTCCTGGAAATCGACTTCGATCTGGAACGGCTGGCCGTCACCGCTGCCCAGGATCACGCGCTGTTTGGCCCCCGGCGCGCCGGTCTTGAAGTCCGTGATGCCTTCGATGCGAAGCGTCCCCAGCGACAGCTGGTACTCGCACCGCCCATCGACGACGTAGGGATAGATTTCGGGGTTGGGCGGCCGGTAGGGCTGGGCGTGGCCGGCGACGGTGATCCCGTGTTGAAAGACGGCGGCCGGTTCGCCTTGCAAGCGGGCCAGCAGGAACACGACGAAGGCCAGGCAGTGCACCGATTCCTGGTATTGGATCGGGACCATCGGTTTGTAATTTCGCGGGTTGTCGCGAGCTTCGCGGTCCTTCGAGCGGCGGACGTAGAGATCATGGATGCGGACCTGGCGAAAGCGGGCCAGAAAATCCAGGATGCGGGTGGTCAAGGGGTCGAACAGTTCGGGGAAATCGAACAGCAGCAGCGTGCCGGCCCGCTCGACCGTCCGGACCAAGGCTTCGCTCCGCTCCGGTTCCTCGGGGGCCGCCATGGGTTTTTCGTTCAACACCGCTACGGGCGGGTCGTCGCGGCGGGACAAGAGGATCTCCAACGCCCGGGCCCGATGCTGCGGATGCATGGCCAGATGGAACATCTCGACGTCCAGGCGGTAGAACGCATCCGGATCCGCCACCCGGGTCAGGCGTTCCGAATCGACGTCGTCGGGAACGGGGCCCGGATCGTGAACGAACACGGGGATCCGGCGGCGCAGGGCGACGTCCAGGAATTTGCGGCCGATATAGCCCCAGGCGCCGGCGATCGCCAGTGACTGCGGGTAGTTTCGCATGACTTGTCCTCGCTGCTGGAAAGGCGCCCGGCGTCCGGGTCGATTCATCGCAGACCGGCTCCCGGCCCACTTTGGCAGATCAGGCACCAGGCTTGATCGGCCAATTCGGGTTGGCGTCTGCGGTATTCACGGATCGCTTGCTCGGCGGCCGTTTCGGCTGCGGCCGGATCGACCAGGGCCAGGCAGCAGCCGCGGAATCCGGCGCCGCTGAAGCGGGCGCCGAGCACCCCGGGAGTTGCGTTCAGCACTTGAACCAGATCGACCAGCGGCGGGCAGCCGCATTCGTAATTCTCGATCGAACTTCGGCCCGACTCGCTGACCAGCCGCCCGAACTGCAACCAGTCGCCTTGCCGCCAGGCGTCCACCCCGGCGGCAACTCGCCGCATTTCACCGAAGAAATGCTCCGCTCGGCGAGCCGGTGCGCCGCGCAGTCGATGGCGGTGCCGGGCATATTCCTCGGCACGGACGTTTCGCAGCACCGGCGGCGCACTCCGCCCAGCCGCCCGCAGAAGACGTTCGGCAGCGGCCGCGCATTCATCGACCCGGCGATTGTAGTCCGTACCGACCAAGGCTTGCTTCCGCCCCGAAGAAGCGATCAGGATGGCAAAACCCCACTCGCCGCCCGGCGGGGCAATGCACCGATGACTTCGATCCCGGCAATCCACCCACGTCAATTCGTGGCGGCGGGACAGCAGAATCGCGGCTTGATCCAGGATCCCGATGCGCAGTCCCAAATAGTCGTTCTCGATGGCCAACGCCAGTTCGACGTTCTTCTCCGGCGGTACCTGGACCCCGTTCGCCTGCTCCATGGCCAGCAGCAGGGCGACACTAATGGCTGCCGAGGAACTCAAGCCGCCGGCATCCAGCCGGCCGGCGGTCACGCCCCAAATCCCCCGCTGCAGGCGGTAATCTCGTTGCAGGATCCGAGCGGCCCCGCGAGCAAAATTGCCCCAGTCCCCGGGTTGCCGGTCCGGGATCTGCCCCAAATCGAAGCACGTTTCGCCCGGAAAATCCAGACTGCTCAAACGGACTTCCCTGGAAGGGGCGGGGACAAAGGCCACCTGCACCGCCCGGTCCAACGCCATCGCTGTGACGGTTCCCAATTGATGGTCGATGTGCGCGCCCAGCGGGCAAATGCGGTACGGCGCGCGGGCCACGCGAACCGAAGCGCCGGACACGCCGTAACGAGCCGCAACCCACTCGACCAGCCGCTCCGGAGACTCGTCCACCACCGTGTTCTCCCGCGGTCGGGCGGGTTCTTTCTGCATCGCTGGGCCCTCGTTCGGTTACCGCTCACTAGAACTCCGGAGGCAGCGCGAAGGCATCCATGAGGTTCTCGCCCAACGTCAACAGCCACCGCTCGCCATCCACTTCCAGAACCACATCCGTGCCAAATGCCTCGATCACCTCCAAGTCCAGCGTGCCGACTTGGAACGACTCGCCGATCCGGCGGCGGATCAATTGATCCGTGGATTGGACCGTGAACCAGACCTCCGGTTCCCCATTGACCTCGTTGATCGAGGTCAGGACGGTGAAATCCGAGGCGTCGAGGGTCCCGCCGCCCATGCCGAACAGATTCCGCCGGACAATCGTCTGATAGGCATCCAGGTGGCTGTAAGCCAAGCGATTCGAGGCCCGCCAGGTACGTCGGCGGAATTCTTCAAACACGGTCTCGGCATCCTCGCTCTCGCTTCCCGCGACCAGCGCGATCGCCTCGATGGAAAGCGAAACGTCCATCTGTTCCGCCCGCTGCATCGGCGACAAGGCGATCGAACGAATCTGGTGCAGCAGATCCGTTTGGTAGATGGCGAACAGGAGTCGCGTCAGTTTTTCCAGCGTTCCGCGGCCGCGGACGGAGAAACTCAGGGTGTAATACACCCCACGCCGCAACACCGGTTCGCTGGAGGTCACGCTGGGGCTGGTCAAGCCCACGTCGTCGATCAATTCGACCAGCCACGCCTGGTACAGCGAACGGGCGACTTCGGGGTCGGAAGGCAGCGACTGGTTCTCCCAGATCTCCAGCATCTTGCTGGCTTCCCGGATCCGGATCAGTCCCTCTTCGCGCTCCTTGATGTCGCCGCGGAGCCGTTCGGTTTGCGCCCGCTCCCGCTCCAGCGGGCCTTGGATCAAGTTCTCCAGCACCCATTGCCCGCCAAACCAAACGCCCATCCCGACCATGATGGCGGAGAGGAGCAGTTTGCGGATCCGTTCTTTGCGTTCGTCGGACGAGGAAGCGCTCATGGCAGGTCCTCCGCGGAATGATCGTCGTTCGGTGCGGCAGCGGGCGGTTCCGGATCGAGGATTTCCACTTCCCCGTCCACGATTTCCAATTCGACTTCGTCCTCGGTGGGGTCCGGCTCGGCCGGAGGCGGGTCCCGATACTCCTCGGCCCGCCGCGGCAGCACGGAGACCGAGGTCTCGAACAGCCAAGTGTAATCGTCCTGCAGCGCCCGCTGTTGAATGCGGCGGCTGCGCACGTTGCGGTAGCGATCCCGGATCTGCCGTTCCATGTTCACCACGATGTTGGGATCGCGCACCAGCCCCTGCAGATCGATCATGCCGCCCCGCCGCTGGCTGGGACGCATCGTCATCCGGGTCACCACGGCATCCCGGGACGGCGGGAAACGAACCGACAGATCGCGCAGCTCATCCAGCCATTGGACATCGCGGTTCCTCCAGTCCGCCACCGCTTCGATGCGGTCACGCTGGCGAACCGCGCGACGGGCAATCTCGTTCAATTCGCGGAGCCGCTGGCGAAGTGCCGCGTTCTCCTCCCGCACCTCGGAAAGCTCGCCCCACACAAAAACCCCCACGATCAGACCGACCAGCGCCAAAGCGCCGAACGCCGCCACCGCCACCTTCCAAGGAGCCAGCTTCTGCGGGCTGCGCCGCGGATGCAGGAAATCCACGGGCTGCGTGCCCAACGCCTCGTCCAATAACATGCCCAGCAACGGGGCAAATCGCTCGCGATGCGCCGGTACCCGAGCTTCCTTGACCCCCGTCACCGCAAACGGATCCAGGAACTCGGCCGATAAGGTCAACTGCTGCTCGATCTCCTCCAAAAGAGGGGCATTGTCGGCTTGACCCCCGATCACCGACACCCGCTCGACCGACTGGTCGCCCAGCAACTCGCGCGGTGTCACCAGCAGCGTCCGTTGGATCTCCGCCAGCAGGCGATCAAAAATTTCCTCGTCGGTCGCTTCCTCCGGGAACCGAACGGTGCGGGTCAACACCAGCCGGCCCTGATACACCACGTTCAAGTCCGCTTCCGTACCGACGTGGCTGAGGATCAAGGCCGGCGCCTCCCGGTCGGAGGCCAGCCGCCGAAAGAGCGACAAGGAGGCCATCGGGCGCAACAGCAGGCGATGCAGCTTGCGACGCCCCGTCTCGCAACGCTCGCGAATCGCCGCCACTTCCTCCGGCTGTAACGCCGCGACCGTCACGCGCCGCGGTTCCCCGGGCTCGACCTGATCCGGCAGGAAATCCAAAATCGTGTCGTCGGTGATCGACGTGGACTCCTGCATCGCCTGGTTTTCCACCAACTCGGGAAGCTCCTCCTCCGTGGTGGGCGGCAGACTGAGCGTGAACAACTCGACACCACTCCGCGGCAAGGCGAACAGCACCCGGCAACTCCGCACCCGATGCTTCTTCAGAACCCGGTCCAGCCAGGCGGCATACCAGGCATTGCGGGCCTCCTCCGGCGACACCTGGCCGCTCGCCTCGTCTGCGTCATCTGCGTCATCTTCGGTCCGAGACGGCAGTTCCGCAGGAACGTCCTCAGAACCCAGCGCGCTCACCCGCACCTTGCGGTTGGCGACCGTGGCCAACACGTAGCGAGCTTGCTGAGTATCCCAATCGACGGCAAGTAAATAAGGCATGATTTGGCTGGTGGATCTTGGAATCCACCCTTCTTTGCGTTGGAAAACAGGCCCTGCAACCGCGAGGGGCCTCTTACCAGGAAATCGTCACATTCCCCGAACCGCTCCGCCGCCCCCGGCTGTCCGCACCGATCTCGCTGGCCGTGAAACCGCGTCCCAGCAAGCCCAGATTCTTCCAGTATACCTGCTGAGGCGGCGATACCGTAGCGTCCAATACCACTTCACCACGGGCGGTCAGGCCGGAATTCCGATCGAAGGCCACGACCTGCCCTCGATAGACATCCCCCCCGCAGGTCAGATAGGGCAGTAAGTCACGCATCTGGTCCCGATCGACCAGGCCTTCCGTCAACAGCCACGTGGGGTGCCGTTGGGCCGGCTCCAGACGGTCACTGGTGGACGGTCGAGCCGCAATGATCTGTTCGACCAGCGAACTGTCCAGCCCGGGAACGCCCAACAGCACCTCGCGGGAGGCCTGATTCACATTGATCCGGCCGCGAATCACCGGCTCGTCCCACGTCGTGGTCCGGTCCATCCAGGCGGCCAACGCGTCGCGCAACCCCTCGGCCGTGCCGCTGAACGGGCTGTCCAACAAGATCCGCTCGTCCTCCTCCTGGACCGCCTGATCCGTCTGGGCAGGGACCGCAATCTGAATCCCCAGCAAATCCAGGACCGAATCGATTTCGAATTGGGCCGGCAACGATAGATCCAACTGGAATTCCACCCGGCTGGGAACTTGCCGCCGGCTGGTCCGGCCGCTGCCTCCCCTCGAGGTACTTCGGCTGGAAGAACTGCTGCTGCTGGAGGAACCGCTCGAACCCGCGAAGTCCAAGCTCGAGTCGTAAGGCCCGAATTGGCGGTAGGCGATCACAAATTCGGCCGAACTCTCATCAAACGCCTCCACCAAAGCTTCGTGCAGTTCCTCCAGATCGGGTTCGTTCAGATAGATCCGAGGTTCCCCCTCATGCGTCTGGTTCCGTTCGGCGCTATGGACCGTCAGCAGCCAAGCCCAAGGGGTTTCGTCGCCCGCGACCGGGGAGTCGCGAGCCAGGTTGCGTTCTCGGGTGTCCACCCGGTAATTGAGGTCGATATCCGGCCCGAGCAAACTGAGCCGGGCAATGTCGCGGACCAGCAGTAGCTCTTCGAGTACGGCGGGGATCCCGTTCCGGGGACCGTAGGGCAGACCACGCCCGGCGTAATAGGCCTCTTCCGCCCCGGCCGGACGGGGCGAATCGTCGGGATCGATCCAATCCAGAATCGCATCGGCCATCGCCTCGGACATGCCCGGCAGATTCATGAGCGCTTCGCTGGCTGACCCGGGATGGTCGCGCTCCCAGTCCAAGAGGACGCCCAAATTCAAACGGATCGATTCGTTCTGCAGCCCATAACGCACGTTGTCTCCGCGCTCGCCGTCGGTCACCGGCGAGACCACGGAAAAACCGGTCTCTTCCAGCGAATGTTCCAAAGCCGGCACATCGACGCCGAAGAACAGCGACTGGTTGCTCCGCAATCCGCCCTCCTGCTCCCGTTGCTCGGCGGATTGATCCAACACGGCCCGCAGCAGTTCGACGCCCGAGGCCATCGTCTGCTTCAACTGCAACTGGGTCCCCTGCAAATGGACGGCTTTGTTTTCCGTGGTCAGATTCAACACGAAACTCAAACCGGCCAGAGTCAACATCATGATCACGATCATGACGATCACCAGGATAAAGGCGCGGCGCCGGCGGGCTCCGGCATGCCTCCGGCCGGTTCGGAAGGCCGGTCGTGCGGGAGTGCTGGCGAGATGGCGAGCGGGAATCATCATGGATTATCTGTCCGGATTGGTACGGATCCAATCGTCCTGAAGTCGGGTGGGCTTGCTTTCGGTCGGCGGCTTCCAGCGCGGCGGCGCGATGCGCGGCGGCGCCGGCCGGGGGGGAGCCGCTGGGCGAGTCACTTGGGGCGCTTCCGCCGGCCGCGGTTCGGGGGGCGGCTGGCGATAGTTGGGCGAGGCCGGCAAATCGACGATCATCTGCAACGTCGCCACCCCACTCCGCGAACCACCCGATGCGGCCACTGCCAGCTGGCCATCCGGCTCGTTCCCCGGAACGGGCGGCCCCGCCTCGGGGTCGGCCATTTCCAAAGTCACCTCAACCGCCGCCGGCAGCGCCCGACGCTGCAGGCTGTTCCAGGAACTGGACCAACGCGTGCCGTTGAAATAGCGGAAGCGGAGCGAGGAAACCTCCGGGACGAACACCCAGCGGTCGTCCGCCGCCCGGCGGCCGTTCTGACCATTGGACGCCAAATCGTCTGGCGGCTCGTCGTTCAGGTCGGCCGGCTCCAGGGGCGTTTCGAAATCCAGTTCGCGGCGCGCCAAACCATGCCGTGCCACGCCCTCCGCCGAATTGCCGGACGACGAATCGCGGAATTCATAGGAGATCGTCCGCAACTCGGGCACCCGCGCTCCGCTGGCTTGGGCCCGTTGCCACTCCCGTCCCACGGGAACTTGGTTTCCCTGTAAAGGAGTCACCTGCAATACGTCGATCCGCACTGACGTGGCGGT
>SLEY01000305.1 GCA_007124535.1 Planctomycetaceae bacterium | reverse complement strand
GACCCGCGTCGAACCGTCTTGTTAACGCCTCTCGGAAGCCCACTCCAATTGGGAGTTCCGAGAGAAGCGTTCTGACAGCAATGAACCAGCCCCGGGGCAAGCGGGCGGGATTAGAATGACCGGCAGAGCTGCTCCGAGCTGAGGTGGCGATCGGAGAGCTGGCCCTGAGCCGACTTGGCCAACCAGAGGATCCACTCGGCCAACCCGATGTCGTCGTTGACGAAGTGCACCGAAGCATCGCCCAAAGCCACGTGCACGCCGCCCGGATGGCGACTGCGCGAGGCGTTGCCGCCACGCGAGGCGTCGCTGCCGCTGCACCGCAACTGTGGGTCGGGGCTGAGGGGACTGCTGCACCGCCCCGGACGGTCGCGGCAGTCGTTGTGCAACGCATTCACATTGGGCGTGAAGAGGTAGCGGAGGTCCGTGTTCGCGCATTGGATACGCCGCGCCGCTTCGCGCGCCGCCTGAATGGCGGGCAAGAGAAGGGCGACCAGAATCCCGATGATCGCAATGACCACCAGGAGTTCGACCAACGTGAAGCCGCTTCGTGGCTTCACCAGCGACAAGAAGTACCTTCGTTGCATGAGAGGATTCCTCCGACCAGAAAAAAAGAAAGGCGGTTTGGCTTCGTTCTGGCCCTCCGCCCCCCCTTGGAACCGTTCGCGTTACCGGGTCTGAGCGCGTCCCCGACCGTCGCGAGGCGCGGCGCCCGCGCCGCCGCCCGCTCCGGGACCGCCCGCCTGCATGCGAAACTCCGCTCCCTTCATCGCCGTAAACTTCTTCTTCTGGTCTTCGTTCAGGACTTCCATCGCCTGGGCGGTAATCTCGTCGCCGCGCCCCAAGAAACCGCCGCTCAGAAGACCGCCAATCTCTTTTCGCTGACGGCTCGTCAGCTCCAACTTCTTCGCGATCCGCTCGCTCTGCAACGCCCGAACCCCGCGGACCTGCACCCAGATCTGGTTCAAACGTTCCCACTGGGTTTCGTCCAGGATGTCGGCGATCTCTTCACGCACTTGGCTCATCACCTCACGGCGCTCGTCCGTGCGCTCGCAACTGCCGCGTTCGGCCAACATCTGGGCGGCCCGGCGAGCGGGTTCCGATTCCGTCAGTTCACGCAAACGCTGGACCTGATCGGAATTCAACCGCAGTTCGGCCTGCACGCGAGGGTGATTGACCAGCGTCAGCTGATCCCCCTGATTCTGCCCCAGACCTTGACCTCGCTGAGGGCTACCGTCCCGAGCACCTTGCCCGGCGCCGCGGCCAGCGCCTTGCCCCGCACCGCGGCCCGCGCCTTGGCCCGCACCGCGGCCCGCGCCTTGGCCGGCACCCTGACCGGCGCCCCAACCTCCGCCCTGACCGGGGCCTCGACCCGCTCCCTGACCCATGCCTTGGGCTGCGACCTGCGCGGCCGTGAACGCGACCATCGTACCGATTGCCAGACTCAACATCATCGTGCGCATTGGATTACTCCTTCCGGCTCCAGCTTTGTTTCCGAGCCCTTGCAACTCTTGCACACTGGGCGGGTGCCGGATTGGCACCGTTTTGCATTCCCGGTGGGGGCTCTTACCTGAATACGGTCTTAGGGCAAATCACGTGCCAATGCGCGATCACTCGAGACGCCACGTCTCGGTCTTGACGTTGCACGAGAATTTGGTCCGGCAGATGCGCACCGATCGGGAGCGGCGGGTCCGGTTCGTCGAGGAAAGGCCCGGTTTACCAGGAGCGGCGGCCCCGGCCGCCACCCCACGTGCCGCCCCGGCCGCCTCTGAAATAGAAATGGTAACGCGGAATGGGGGGTGGGCGTACGGAATGATGGCGCTCGACGACCACCGTTTCGCGATAGAGCGGGCGCGAGACGGGTTCCATCGAAGTGGACAATGGGGCCCGCTGCATCGCCTGGATCAGGGAATCGGGAACGCCCGCCTGCGACAGGGCGACCAAGTCCTCCGGCTCCAAGGGATGGGCCAAGCCGGTGGTTTCTATGTGTGTGATGATCACCTCTTCCGGCAGTTGCGATTCAAGCATGCCGATCACGCAACCGGGAGTCACCCCCTGAGTGACGAGGGTCTCCCACGCACGCTCTTGCCGTTCCGCTTGCTCGCGTGCCACTTTCTTGTCCTGCGCCTCGCCGATTGCGGCACCGGCAACGGCGCCGGCGGCGGTTCCGATTGCAGCTCCCGCCAGGGTGTTTTGGTTGTGATTGCCAATCGCCGCGCCGCCCAAGCCACCGAGTGCCGCCCCGATCAGGGTGCCTTGCGTCCGATTTTCGTGGGGAGACGGCCCGCTGGCACACGAGGCCAGCGAAAGAATCGGAACCAGCAGCAACAGCTTGGTTTTCATCTTCTTTCTCATTACTTGAGGGAGACCTGGGCAACCGGCATCCGGTACGACCGGAGAAATGGAGCCGGGCGGGGGGACGCTCTGAGATCTTTCCATCGGCGAAAACCCCGGTGCGTTCTGAAGGTTGCTTGCGGGATTTTGCGGCGAAAGCTTAGCAGCTTTGTTTGTCGGCGGTTACCCGCATTGTTGGCGGCATCGAAATCGGGCGAGGATGTACGCTTTTTTCCCCCCGTCGTCCGCGAATTGCGCAAAGGTTGCACAAGGGGGCTCCGGATTCCTGGGTTATTCCGAAACAATCCGGTTCGGCATGGGGTTTGCCACGTCAAGCGAATCGCTCGGCACGCGCGCTGTCGCCCGTGCCGCGATGACCAGCTGAAAAGGCCAAAATGATGGAAGACACAACAACCGACACTCGCCAGATGCCACATTCCCCGGACGCCCCGGCTTCCACGCACGTGCCGTCCGGCCGGACGGCGTGGCGAGCCTTTGTTATCCAGTTGGGCTTGTATGGCAGCCTGCTGGTCCTGCTGATCGGCTTGCACCAGCGTCAGGAATTGCGGGGTCCCGAGTCGGCGAATCATCTGACCGCGGTGATGAACGGCCAGGTATTTCGTTCGGCGCCTTGGCTGGAACGGCCGGCGCCTCAAGCGAACCCGTTTACGCCCGAGCAGTTGCAACAGCATCTGCCGGCCGGCAGCGTCCATCGCGTCACGACCAAAGGCGGTTTCTCCGGTAAACTCAAAATCGATCCCCTGGAACCGCATCGGCAACGCTATCTCGCGTTTGCCTTCGACGCCGTGGTCGATCGCACGATCGAATCGAACGACGGCGAGCGGATTGTCGAATTGCGGCGATTCGAGAGCATTTGGGTGGTCAGTCTCATTTCGGATTCGCCCCTGCAGGTGGAATTGGGACCGCCCGGCGAGGACCTGCTGGGCGGGATCGCACCACGGGACGCCGGCGAACAACGCATGAGCTTGCCACCGGAAGTGGTGGCCCAAGCCATCCTGGCCAACGGCGTTCCGGAAGGCGGCTTCGATTCCGGGGCCTTCGCCGAAATCGCCGCCGGCTCGCTGGCCGGCAAGGAAGTGCGAATCACTTATGTCCCTGGCCAGGGGGTCCAGTCGATCGTCCCGGTGGGATGCGAACTGGGACGTGCGGAGGTCGCCTATCTGATGAGTTTTCCCCTGCTCTACGATCGGGTCGATTCCCCGAGCGAAGCGGAAGACGGCGCGCCGCCTGCTACCGCCTCTCCGCCCGCCTCCTGGACTCCCTTCCTCGGGCCTGCCCTGATGGACGCCAGGTTGGCCGAGTTGCAACCCGGCGTCCTCGCGTGGGATATGCAGGTTCGCCACGGACGCATTGTGAGCGCGGAAGCGCAGGGGCCTCTGAGCCCCCCCGTCGCTTCCGCTCTGGAAACCGTCTTGCGCACGGCCCCTCCATTCCGCGAAGTTTCCCCCTTCCAACTGACCTACCGCTACTTTGCTCTGGGTTCCTCGGAGCCTTGCGGGCTCACCCACCCCGCGCTTCCCGGGATCGATCTGGCGGCCGCCGTGGCGGGGTTGCTGGCGGTTTCCACCCTGCTGATCATCGCCGGTTTCTTCGTCGCCCGAAATGGCTCGGCCCCGTTCGCCAACGCCGTGGCGTTGACATCGGTCGTCGCGCTGCTCGTGTTCGGCGGGGCAATCCATGGCTCGATTCGCTTGGCGGAGTGGCTGCCCGTGTCCAGCGCGATCGTGTGGGGGAATTGGTTCCCGCTGGTCTCCGCGCTGTTCGCCGGCGTTATTCTGGGGCAACGTAGTACCCCCCTGCCGCGTCGCACCGCGTCCGGGTTGCTGATTCTGGCGCTGGGCGTGTACGCCGTCGCCACCGACCTGATGGTCCAGACCATTCCGACCAGCCGCTCCCGGTTTCGCGACGGGATCTGTCTTCAAACCCTGCCGGAGACGTGCAGCCCCAGCGCCGCGGTGACCTTGTTGGAGCAATACGGGATCGCCAGCGACGAAGCGGAGATGACCCGGCTCTGCCTGACCCGCCGGCGGGGCACCCCGTTGCTGGGGCTGTATCGCGGGCTCAAACTGAAGACCCGGGATACCGGCTGGGACGTCCAGGTGGTCCGCGGAGCGATCGACGAATTGCGGGCGGCTCCTGATCCGCGGGCCGTGTTGCGAGTGCGGGCTTCGTGTACACCAGGGCGAGGATGGCTGGGCGAAACGGGCGGCGAGCATACGGTCGTCCTGCTCGGCTTCACCGCCGACGGATACGTGAACGTCGGCGACCCGGCAAATCAGGTGGGACCTCGTACTCGGTGGACGATGGAGAAATTCGAGCGACGTTGGCTGGGCGAGGGCTTTCGCCTGACAACCCGCAACCCGGCTACGTCACCGGCGCGGGCTGGTCTGTCGGAAACCGGAGTTCCATCCGTTGTCCAAGAGCGGACTGCTGTCCCTCAACCCCTGTAGCAACAAGGCGTGACGGTCCGCCCGGATCGCCGCTTCGACCGTCTGCAGTTGGTATCGCCGCTCCAGCAGCGTTCGCCCGGCACGACCCCGCGGGAGACCCTCGCCGAGCGCGGTAGATTGTTTCCGGCGGGTTGCCTGATTTCGGCTGGAACCCTTGAAATAATCCCGCACCAGGCCACTCGCGATAGACGCCGGACGTGGATGGCGTCTCCCCGTCGCCCACCCGCCAGCACCGGGGCTTTCCCCGCCAACTCTTGACACGCTAGAATAATGCCCCAACAAAACAATCTGACACATCTTGTCCGAGCCCTGGCGGGGAACCGAATTCCCACCGGCTCGGTTGAGGAGTACCGCTGACATGGTCCGCTCGCGACGAACAACGCAGGCCTTGATCTTCATCGCAATCATCGCGGTGGCCGGTTGGGCGATCTATCAATTCGCCGACTGGGAGCACGAACCGCAAAACCCCGCTCATGAGGCACTGCCTGCGCTCACCGCAGCCCGCGAAGTCACCGTGGCATCGGTCCAGCAGGAACCGATCGAGCGGTTCGTGGAAGCGGTCGGCGCGATGCACCCCCTGGAGGAAGTGACTCTCAAGGTCAAAGTGGCGGGTCGCTTGGAAGAGGTGCTGGCCGACCTGGGCGATCAGGTCACTCGGGGACAGGTCGTCGCTCGCGTCGAGCAGGAGGATTACGATCTGGAGGTTCGACGAGCCAGTGCGCAGGTGGACCAAGCGTTAGCTCTTTTGGGTTTGGACAACAACTCTCAGGGGCTGGAAGATCTGGAGGAGTTGAGTCTGGTGCGGCAGGCTCAGGCGACGTTGCAGGAAGCGGAGCGTCATTTGCGTCGTCTGCAGCAGCTTTCCCAACCCGGCGCCATTTCGGCGGCCGAGCGGGACAACGCGGAAGTGGCCGTGGAATTGGCCAGTGGCAAGCTGGAAGATGCGTTGCAGGAGGCCCGGCACCGCGTGGCGACGTTGACCGAACGGCGAACCGCCTTGGCGATTGCCGAGCACGAATTGAACGAGACGATCTTGCGTGCCCCGTTTGAAGGGGCGGTGACGCGACGTTTGGCGGATGCGGGTGAATACGTGCAGGTGGGCGAGCCCGTGTTATCGCTGGTTCGTACGGACACGCTCCGCTTGCGGCTGGAGGTTCCCGAGCGTCTGGCCCCGCACATTCAACACGGTCAGTCGGTACGTTTCCAGGTGGATCAACAGGGAGAGGTGTTCGAGGCGCGGGTCGAACGGTTGAGTCCGGTGATCGAACCGGGCAGTCGGGTTCTGATTGTGGAGGCGCGGGTGGCGGGAGCGAAAGGTCTTCGTCCCGGCAGTTTTGTGCGGGGTCAAATCGTAATCGATGCGGAGGATCCGGCCCTGACGTTGCCCGCCTCGGCCCTGGTTTCTTTTGCGGGCGTGCATCGCGTATTTGTGGTCCGGGATGGTCGCGCGGTCGAGCGGGAGGTTTCGCTTGGCCAGCGAGTGGGTTCGCGAGTCGAAGTCCATGGGCTGGATTCCGGGGAATTGGTCGTGTTGGAACCCGGCAATTTGCGAGCCGGGACGGAAGTCCGCTTTGCAACTCCGACCGCCGACCAGATGGCCGGAGTTCACGAGAGGTAGAAGCTCATGCAACGGTTGGTGCGGGTGTGTATACAGCGGCCGGTGTTTGCGTCCATGTTGATGTTGTCGCTGGTGGTGGTGGGCGCGGCGGGTTTCGGGCGGCTGGGCGTGGATCGTTTTCCTGCCATCGATATGCCGACGGTGGTGATTCAGACCGAGTTGGCGGGCGCTTCGGCGGAGGAGATCGAGACGCAGATTACCGAGCGGCTGGAGGAGGCGGTGAACACGATCGCGGGGATCGAAGAATTGACTTCGATTTCCGCTCCGGGCCGTTCGGTGATCCGCGTGCTGTTTCATCTGGATCACAACATTGATGTGGCGACGCAGGATGTACGGGATCGCGTGTCCGCGGCGTTGCGTGACTTGCCGCCCCAAGCCGAATTGCCGCTGGTGGCCAAGTTGGATAACGAGCGGTCGCCGGTGCTGGAGGTCGCTTTGTACGGCGATCGCTCGTTACGGGAGCTGACCGAACTGGCGGACAAGACGTTGAAGCGACGTTTGGAACGCGTGCCCGGCGTGGGGGAAGTCGCGGTGGTCGGGGGACTGGAACGCGCGATCAGTCTCTGGATCGACGCCGACCGCCTGGCTGCCTACTCGCTTTCGATCACCGACGTGCGGGATGCCGTCCAGCGTCAGAACGCCGATGTCCCCGGCGGGCATGTCACGGCGGGCGTTCGGGAACAGACGTTGCGAACGGTCGGCCGGATCGCCGATCCGCAAGGCTTTAACGATTTGGTGGTCGACACTCGCAACGGTTCCCCGATTCGCATCCGGGATCTCGGCTGGGCCGAAGACGGCGCCAAAGAGCAGCGTTCGCTGGCTCGCCTGAACCGCACCCCCGCCGTGACCCTCGCGATTCGGCGGCAAAGCGGGGCGAATACGGTGGCCGTGATCGAGGCTGCTCGCACGGTCCTGGACGATTTGCGGGATCAACTGCCCGTCGGCGTGCAGATGGATATCGTCCGCGACCAATCCCAATATATTCAATTGGCCTTGCACGAAATCCGTTCCCACTTGATCGCAGGCAGCCTGCTGGCCTGCCTGGTCGTGCTGCTGTTCCTCCGCAATTGGCAGTCGATGGTGATTGCCGGGGTGGCCATCCCCGTTTCGGTGATCGCCACCTTCGCCCTGATGTGGCTGCTGGATTTCACCTTGAACAGCGTGACGATGCTGGCCCTGGT
>SLEY01000665.1 GCA_007124535.1 Planctomycetaceae bacterium | reverse complement strand
TGGGGGCCATGCCGCCTTTTGGCAACCTGTACGGGATGGAGACCTATGTGGCCGATACGCTGGCCGAGGACGAGGAGATCGCCTTCAACGCGGGCTCCCATACGGAACTGGTACGCTTGGCCTACCCGGACTACGCTCGGTTGGTCCAGCCGACGATGATGCCACTTTCCCGCGGTCCGCGAGGCGGTGCTTGAGTCGCCACCCGGCGCAGGCGACCGCGGTCAGGTGCAGCGGGTGGTCAGCAGATCCAGCAGTTCCATGGGATGGCTGATCAGCGCCCGGGCCCCGTTGCGGGTCAGTTCTTCGGCGGAGCGAAAGCCCCAGAGCACGCCGACGGGGAAGAGCCCGGCTGCGGTGGCGGTCTGCATGTCCACATCGGCATCGCCCAGATAAAAGCAGCGTTGCGGGGGCGCCGCCAGATGGTCGAGGATCTCGAGCGCGCCCGCCGGGTGCGGCTTGCGCGGAATCCCCGCACGCTGGCCCAGCACGATCTCGAAGGGCCAGCGAGCCAGATAGTGGTCCGTGCAACGTCGGGTGAACGCATCCGGTTTGTTCGACAGGACCGCCATTCGAAGACCCCTTTGTTGCAGGGCGTCAAGCAGTTCCGGAATGCCCGGGTAAATCGTGGTCCGCACGTTCCAATGGCGGCCATAGGCTTCCCGAAATCGCTCGCCGCACTCCGTCAACTGGGCTTCGTTGACCGCGTCGGGCGGCAAGGCCCTGGCGAACAGCCGTCCGACGCCCGAACCCACCATCCGGCGATAACTGTCCACCTGGTGGGTCGGATAACCCAGCGATTGCAGCACCTCGTTCGCCGAAGCGGCGATATCGGCCAGCGTATCGAGGAGGGTGCCGTCCAGATCGAAAATCACGGCCGCATCCCGAGCGGTCATTCGTCACCCTCCAGAATAGCGGCCGCTGCGGCCGTGGCGGCGGGTCGGGGCGGCCGCTCCGGGATCTGCCTCATCAACGCGCGTTGGTAAGCGACCTCGGTGTGCTGCGAGAACGCGCGCCGTACGGCCGGATCGACGTTCGGCAACTGTTCTGCTAGCCGTTCCATGCCGGGACCGTTCGTCTGAGAGGCCTGCGAAATCTGACTCACAAACTTCGTCGTCTCGACAAAATTGTAATCGGCCGCCTTTCCCAGCAAAGGGTGCAAGGTCTTCAACAGGATCTCGCCGGCCGGGTGGTCGGTCCGCAGGAAGATGTCCATTCGATTGGACACGAAATCGCGACGATCTCGGGTGGTAAACCGGGACCGCAGCACCAACACACACTCGCCATAAAGACGCCCGCCGAACAGGGGCCCTTCGTAATAGCCTTGGGCATAGTAGATATGCAGATCGTGCCGCCCGTAAACCAGTTCCACGCGGGTCACCGTGCCGGCCCCGTCTTCGGCATCAAAGCGGAACGGCTCGGTCCGGCGAAGTTTCACCCGGGTGATATCCATCAGTTGCCAGATGCCGACGACCACTTCCGGATGCCGGACCAGGAACACGTGCAGATCCGGATCGGATTCGATGACCTGGGCGGTCACGTGCCGATAGATCGTGGGCCGGCTGACGACCTTTTGCAAGCGGGCCCGAGCGGAATCGCTGATCTCGTCAAAGGGAATGGCTTGGATCGCTCCCTGCCTACTTTGGGTGCTGGGCGGCGGTTCGTTCGACTGGGCCCATAGCGCCCGGTCTCCGGGGATCGCCCAGCCAAGCGCGAGGCAAGCCAGCAGCCAACACACGAATCGGGGGGGCGGATGGTCTGGTGGCACGCGCACGGTGGTGCGTGCCGGAGCCCGATCGCCCCAACACAGCGGAATGAGCATGGTCCCCCCTTGAACCAGGCGTGAATCGATTAGGCAATCTCTGCCGGTTTTCACATGTATTCGGCCACGGGCCGGGGTTCGCCGTAATGATTTTTCCAAACGGGACGATCACAGCGGGCAGGTTGGAGTGGACGAATCGGCCTGCCGATCTGTAGGAAGTACCCGGTTGATTCCTTCTGTTGCCATGTCCGATGCCATGCCGAGAGAGCCCGACGCCATGTACGAATCTTTTTTTCAATTTCGAGAACGGCCCTTTCCGTACGCGCCCCGCGTCGATTGGTACTTTCCCGCGGACCCGATCGAGCAGGCCTATCAGACGCTGGCGCGGTGCGCGGACCGCGCGGAAGGACCGGGCTTGTTGATCGGGGGTTCGGGGACCGGGAAATCGCTGGTCTGCCAGTTGTTGGCCGATGGGTTCCGCCCCCGCTTCCGTGTCGCCCTGCTGCATTCCACCCAACTGAACACCCGCCGTTCCTTGTGGCAGCATTTGCTGTTCGAGTTGCGGTTGCCCTGCCGCGGCCTGGACGCCGACGAACTGCGGTTGTCGCTGCTGGAATTGCTGCAGAACGACTTGGCGGACGGCCAGGGATTGCTGTTGGTGGTGGACGAGGCGCACACCTTGGCCCTGCGGCTGTTCGAGGATCTGCGAATGATCACCAATGTCGCTCAACACGGCCATCCCCGGGTCCGTTTGGTACTGGCCGGTGACCACTCGTTGGAGGAGACATTCGGGCACCCGAAGCTGGAGTGTTTTAACCAGCGGCTGGCTGCCCGCTGTTATCTCCAGCCCTTGAACTATGAAGAGAGTTGCGGTTACGTCCATTTCCAGTTGACGAAAGCCGGACGTGCGCCCGAGGAGCTGATCGCCGACGACGCCTGGCAAGCGATCTACCATGCGACCGGTGGGGTCCCACGACTGATCAATCAGGTTTGCGATCATGCTTTGTGGCTGGCTTATGCGGTTCGTCACGCGGTGATCGACGGGCGTCTGGTCGAAGAAGCGTGGGCGGATCTTCAACAATTGCCCTTGCCCACGCAAACGTCGCCAACCGCGGACGAAGCGGGGGTCGTCGAGTTCGGCAGTCTGGACGGTCCTGAATTCGACGCGCCCGATGCGGGAGTATCGGAGCCCCAGACGGTCCCGGCGGCGGGTCCGAACACGCTGACCCAGCGGCTGGACGACGTGCAGGAGCAATTGGACGAACTGGTCGCCTTGGAGGCGCAGCCGCAGCCGGAGTCGGAGTCGGACCCGAGCGTGGCGGCTTGCGAATTCCAAGTGGACGGGGGGGCAAAAGCTCCTCGGGATCCGTTTGGCGAACGGTTCGAACACGAGGAAGTGGTCGTGGACCATTGCTCTCGCTTGCAGGCGGCGACGGGCCCGTTGGATGACGCCGCGGGACATTTGCAGCGCCGCGAAATCGTCTCGACGATTGAAAGCGTGTTCGCGGCCGGCGGGCAGGGCGCCAACCCCACAACGGTAGAACATAAAAACCCCGCAGCGGCAGAAGGTCCGGTTTCCGAGAGGGCTTCGATGGGGCCGACGCTCTACCGTTCGGACTCGGAGCCGCTCGAGCCGGGCCCGGCAAAGGCGGCCTCCGAGGCGGCGCGGGAGGCCAAGCCGCGGCCAACTTGCCGCCAAGCACCCGACGATCGGTCGCCACGCGATCTTCGCCATGTCCAGGTGGTCCGCAAGCCGCCGCCGGACGATCACGACATGATCCTGATTGTCGATCCCTCGGGCGAGACGCCCCACCGTTCGCTGACCGGGATGACGGGTCGCCGCGAATACGCCCAGTTGTTTTCCCGCCTGCGGCAGAGTTGACGGGGCCCGGAGGCAAGAACTCGTGTTTCCACACCGCTGGTTCCCGCACCGGAACTCGCAGGTCCTCTCCCCCGGAGGACACGATCGGCCGACAAAAAGGACCGTTGCAAGCCAGTTAGAAACCGGGGGAGAAAGGGGCCTTCGATGATCAAGTTGCAGGATTTGTGTGCTTTCCTGGAAGAGTTCGCGCCCCCCTGTCTGGCGGAGGACTGGGACAATATCGGGTTGCTGGTCGGCGATCCGCAGCGAGCGATTCAGCGTGTGATGACGTGTTTGACGATCACGCCGGCCAGCGCGGACGAGGCGGTCGAGGAAGGGGCCCATGTGATCGTAGCCCACCACCCGCTGCCTTTCCGCCCCCTGCAGCGTCTGACGACGGAGACGACGGCCGGCCGACTACTGCTGCGCTTGATCGGCGCCGGGGTGGCGATCTACAGTCCGCACACGGCTTTCGATTCGGCGTTGGGAGGGATCAACCAGCAGTGGGCCGAAGCTTTGGAATTGCAGGACATCCAGCCGCTTGCGGCCGTGCCGGACATGCCGGGTGCGGGGACCGGGCGGTACGGCCAGCTGACCCCCGCACGGCCGCTGGCTTCCGTGATCCAGCGTTTGAAGCAGTTCCTCGGTCTGGAGGGCCTGCACGTGGTGGGCCCCGCGGACCGGAGGATACGGCGGGTCGGGGTCGCGTGTGGAGCGGCCGGCCAGTTGCTGGGGCCTGCGATCCGGGCCGGCTGTGATGCGTTGGTCACCGGCGAAACGAACTTTCACACCTGTCTGGAGGCAGAGGCCCGGGGGGTGGCCCTGTTGTTGCCCGGCCATTTTGCGAGCGAGCGGTTTGCGGTCGAGACGCTGGCCCGGCAGATCGAGCAGGCATTGGAGGAACTGGCCGTCTGGCCCAGCCGGCGGGAAGCGGATCCGTTGCGCTGGCAGTAACCCGGTCTCGTTTGAGCTTGGAAAGGACACGCGCGATGATCCGATTCGAACACTTTGCCCTGAACCTGAAGCATCCTCAGGCCGTGGCCCAATGGTATGTGGAAACCTTGGACTGCCGCATCATCTTTCGGCAGGACCAGGAACCGTTCACCGTATTCCTGGGTGACAGTCGGGGGCGGGTCTTCTGGGAATTCTACAATAATCCGCGTGCGGGTTATTCGCCGGTAGCCGATACCGACCCGTTGAGTTATCATTTGGCGTTTGCGGTCGAGGATGCCGCAGCGGTCCAAGCCAAGGTTCTGGCGGCGGGAGGTTCCTATGTCGAGGAGGTCCGCAGCGACCGCGGCTCCCGATTGGTGATGATGCGGGACCCGTGGGGACTGGGGCTGCAGTTATGCCAGCGTGTTCCGCCGTTTCTGCCACCGATTGACGGGCAGGATTAGGAAGTGCCGATGGAGGGGAAGCCGAGTGCCGACCGTATCGGGAGCCGGGGCGAGTTCGCGGTCGCCCGGGATGTTCCGGACCCGGCGCCTGCCGGGGTGGCTTCGGGCGCCCTGGGGATCCTGGAGACGACGGGCTGGACCCCCGCGATCCTGGCCCTGGATGCGATGAGCAAAACCGCCCGGGTCCGCGTGTTGCAGGCCGAGCTGAACGATCTGCTGGGAGTTTGCCTGAAAGTGCAGGGCGAGGTGGCGGCGGTCCAGGCGGCACTGGCGGTCGGTTATCGGGTGGCGGAGCAAGCGGGCGGCAGACCGGTCTTCAGCCAGGTGGCGCGCCCCGCCCCGGAAGCCTGGCCGGCAGTTGACAGTCCCGAGGAATTCAATCTCTTGATCCAGCAGGGGGTCGTGATCCGGCCATCCGGCGCCGCCGGACCCAACGCATCGAATGAGGAGTCCACTGTGAGCCAATACGCATTGGGGTTGATCGAAACGCAGGGTTTTACTGCAGTTTTCGAGGCGATCGATACGGCTTGTAAAGCCGCCGATGTCGAAGTGGTCGGCAAAGAGAAGCTGGGCGGGGGGTACGTCACCGTCGTCATCCGGGGCGATGTGGCTGCTGTGAAAGCGGCGATCGACGCCGGGCGGGCCCGCGTCGACGGCCTCGGCACGCTGATCGCCGCACACGTCATCCCGCGGCCCAGCGAGGCGGTGCTGGGGCTGTTGCCCAAGATCTAGGCGGGGCCGATCGGTCGAGCTGCCGCCTCGCAACCCCCCGCTCGATTCCACTTTCCTTCACCCACGGTTACGAAACATGAATACCCTGTCCGAAAACGCTTCCCATCCACCCGTTCCCCTGCGCCCCATTTCCGCGGTGGCGGCCGAATTGGGACTGGACCCCGAGATCATCCTGCCGCACGGCCACTACATCGCCAAAATCCCGGTCAGCCAATTGCAGACTCGCCAGCAGGCGCCCGACGGCGCGCTGGTGTTGGTCACCGCAATGACGCCCACGCCGACCGGCGAAGGCAAAACGACCACCACGATCGGATTGGGCGACGCACTCCGCCGCTTGGGGAAACGCGCCGCCATCTGCCTCCGCGAACCCTCACTGGGGCCGTATTTTGGCATCAAAGGTGGGGGCACGGGCGCCGGACAAGCTCAATTGGTCCCGGCAGAAGACATCAACTTGCACTTCGTCGGCGATATGTACTCGGTCAGTAAGGCCAACAACCTGCTGGCCGCCATGCTGGACAACCACCTGCAGCACGGCAATGACCTGAAGATCGACGCCCGGCGAATCGTGCTGCGGCGCGTGATCGACCTGAACGACCGGGCGCTTCGCGAGATCTTCGTGGGCTTGGGCGGCGTCAAACACGGCGTCCCGCGGCAAGACGGCTTTAGCATCACGCCGGCTTCCGAAGTCATGGCCATTTTGTGCCTGGCGCATGACTTCGCCGATTTGGGGGAGCGACTTGGCAACATGGTGGTCGCTTTTACGTTCCAGGGGCAACCGGTGCATGCGCGGGACCTGCAAGCCCAGGGCGCCATGCAGGTGCTGTTGCGCGATGCGATCCATCCCAATTTAGTGCAGACGAGGGAAGGCACACCGGCCTTCGTCCACGGCGGCCCCTTCGCCAATATCGCCCAGGGCACGAACACGGCCATCGCCACCCGCATGGCGCTGAAATTGGCCCAGGTTGTGGTGACCGAGGCGGGTTTTGCCACGGATTTGGGGGCCGAAAAATTCTTCGATATCAAATGCCGCATCGCGGGCTTGAACCCCCAAAGTGTGGTGATTGTCGCCACGTTGCAGGCCGTCAGGCATCACGGAGGGTTCTCCGGTGGCGGTTTGGACAATCTGGCCCAGCATATCGCGAACATCCGGCTGTTCAATCGTGAACCGGTGGTAGCGATCAACCGCTTTGAGGGCGATTCGGACGCCGATCTGCAGCAGATTATCGAGTTCTGCCGCCAGCAGGGGATCGAGGCGGTGGTGGCTTCGCATTTTGCCGACGGGGGCGCCGGTGCGGAACGGCTGGCCGAGGCGGTACTGCGGAACATCGACCAGAATCAGCCTCATGACCTGCGTTTCGCCTACCCTTTGGAAATGCCCTTGACGGACAAGATCCTCACCCTGGCTCAGAAGCTGTACGGGGCGGCCGACGTCGATTTCGACCGGCGTGCCAAGCAGGATGTGCGGTTGCTGGAAGAAACCGGCTACGGCGGTTTGCCGGTGTGTATCGCCAAGACCCCCAAGTCGCTGTCCGACGATCCCCGCCTGCGCGGCCGACCCCGCGATTTTGTGCTGGAAGTCAACGAGTTGCGGGTCAGTGCCGGGGCCGGGTTCGTTGTGGTCATCTGCGGCGAGATCCTCACCATGCCCGGGCTTCCTAAAGTTCCCGCCGCCGCGCGCATCCGAATCCTGCCGGATGGCACGGCGACCGGCTTGAGCTGACTCTCCGCGCTGCAGCCATGCACCTTTCACCTCCCCTCCGGGGAGGTCGGACGCGGTAGCGGCCGGGGAGGGTATTTGCCAACCATGGTATCCAACCTGAAACAAACCCTGCGGCCCAACCCATGCGAGCCCCATCCCGAAAACTTGAGCGAGCCAG
>SLEY01000676.1 GCA_007124535.1 Planctomycetaceae bacterium | reverse complement strand
GAGCACAGCAGCGAACCGGGCGACTGGGTAGCAGCGTCCCTTTTCAACATCACGACGGTGCGGTATCCGGTCGATTGCAAAGGGGTGATGGACGGCCCCACTGCCGGTTTTCCGGGGTGCGGACAGGTACTGGGGCACAATAACCCGCTCCAATCGCCGCACCCGGGCGGCATTCTTTGCGGGTTGGTCGATGGGTCGGTGCGATTCGTCTCCGGCACTACGGATTTTGCCGTGCTGCTGCGTCTGGTGATTCGCAACGATGGCCAGCAAGTGACGCTTCCCGACTGAAGTCGCTCCGCCCTTTGTGCTCACCTCCCGACGAAAGTGCCGTCTGATCGGGGGAGGGGAGAAACGGCGGGAGAAACGGGGACACCCAGCCACTCACCCAACGATATCGAGCGCCAATAAATCCCCTGGCTTATGCAGGTTTCTCCGAAAGGGTACCCACTTGCCTGCTCCAACGGGTAGTTCCTCCGAATAAAGCGGGGTGTCCCCGTTCCTCCCTTTGGTGCGGTCGAGTGGAGGCGAAGGGAGTCGAACCCTCGACCTCAGCATTGCGAACGCTGCGCTCTCCCAACTGAGCTACGCCCCCGACATTTGCGATTAAGTGCCAAAGTGTACTGGAAATCGGAGCCGCTGTCCAGGGCCCAGCTGGGTGAAAATCGGCGATTCGGCGATTCCCACCGAACGCCAAGAACCGTTGGCATCGAACCGCCGATCATCGACTCAGGGTTCCATGCCTTGGCTCCGCCAATAGGCGGCTCTCTGGCGTTCGACTCCCATCTCCGACGTGATGTCATCCCACATAAGGGCGGCTTGGGATAAGGCCTCCTGAGGTTTCATTTCGCCCCGAATCACCCGTTCCACCGCCTGATCCAGCGCCTGCAAGTAGCGGTCCCGGCCAGGAATCCGAAGGGAGAGCCACAGGGATCGGCGATGGGCCTGTTCGACCATTTCCGCATATTCGCGAGCCGTTGCCGCATCGACGTCGCGAGGCAACCAGTCGCCCACATTGCCCCGCTGGCTTTGTCGAAACAGGGTGGTGGCCGGACTGTACGGGGAAATCTGCTGGCTCCAGGCCGGGCTGGCCAAGTTGATGAGCAAGCTGACCGCCGCTTGAGGTTGCCGCGATGCCGCACTCACCGACCCGAGGCGACCCGCGACGCTCAACAAGGTCGCGCGGTGGCCCTCCGCACGTTCGCGACCCTGCCATTGCTGGCTGCTGGGATTGTAGACCTCGGCCGAACCCGGCAATTCGGCAAATCCCAGTAAACCCATATTCGTACCATGAATTTCTGCCGTGTCATCCGCTGCCGAGGGCCAAGCCATGCCCAGAGCACACCGACCGTCCCTTAATGCCCGCACGACTTTCTGCGGGTCGTAATCCAGCATCCTCGTTCCGGCTGTCCCTGTGGCCAGCACCATCTCCTCAAGGGCCCGCACGAATGGGGGGGAATCGATCAGGGCCTTCATCGACTCCGCATCAAAGGCCGACGAAAAGTAGTTTCGATGTCGAGCGTATGGTGCTGCGCGCGCCAGCAGGACCTGGGACGCCCATCCCGGGCCCAGCGGTTCGAGGGCACCGGGCAGGACCTGCGTGGGGGTGCCTTCCAACGACGCTCCAACTTCAGGATCGGAGAGGGTCCGGACCAACTGCTGATACTCTTCCCAGGTTGTCGGCGGCTCCAAATCCAGTTTGTCAAAGATGTCTCGCCGATAGATCAGAGTCAAAACGGGAGAACCCAGTGGAACGGCGTACACATGCTGTCCCCAAACGATCTCCTGTTGACGAATCAGATCGAAGATATCGCGACGGCCGAACTCCGGACTGTTCACTTCCCTTCCAGGCAGGGGGGAAATCAGACGTCGTTCCGCCAGCTCGCCCAACAATCCGCTGGGATAGATCACGGCATCCGCGGCAAGCCCCGCTTGTGGCGTTTCCAGCAATTCCTCGGTGGTCGGCTCCAGGATCTCGATGTCCGTCTCGGCACGTGCTCGCCATTGCCGGCCGATCGCCTCACCCAAACCGGGGTCATCGATCACCAGCACGCGGAGCGGAGGGGCTGGACGCAGCGGCGGGGTCGGCGGTTCCGGTTCGTCCACCGTACAGCCGACCAGGCCGATCAGCAAACAGAGGCCCACATAGAAAAACCCATACTTACCAGGGTCAAGCATCCCCGCTTTTTTTGTTGTAATGGCTTGGACCTCCCGAATATCCCACGTCCGCATGACGCGGTATCCCCTATCTCGTCGGAATCGATGACTTGGCCGCCCTGAACCGCTCGAGGCACGGCAACTGCCTGATCATAGGCTAACGCTTTCTTGGTGATTCGTGCAGTCCACTTCCGCCGCCGTAGTGAGAATTGCGCTAGTCACACCCGCCGTGATTGCGTATTCTTTTACAGCAGAGAGACTCGGGAACCCACCCGCGCAACTCGTTCTTGTCAGGAGGTTGCTGGCGATGAAAAAAACGTTTTTCATGTGTGTCGCTTCCGCGGTGCTCGGAGCTTGGCTGGCCACTTGGATCAATACGGCGTTCTTGGAACCCTACGTAGGCGCTCAAGAATTTGGTCGCCTTTCCGCACCGGAAAGTTCTCCGGTGGATGGGGGACAGTTGGCCTCGGTCCGCGACGTGCACTCGCTGCACGATGCTCCGGAAGACGAGGCATTAACTCCTGAGGAACGCGTCAATATCCAAGTTTACGAGAAGGTCAACCGGAGTGTGGTCAATATCACGACTCGAGTCGGCCGGACCGACAACTTCTTCTTTATGCTGGAGGCCCCGGCCGAAGGCGCCGGTTCGGGCTCCGTGCTCGATTCGGAGGGGCATATCCTCACCAATTTCCACGTGATCGAGGATGCTCGTGAGATCCGCGTCACCCTGTTCGATGGCGAGAGCTACGATGCGGTTCTTATGGGGTCAGATCCCGTCTACGATATGGCGGTCCTGCGGATATCCGCGCCGCCCGAGGTGCTGGTGCCGGTTGAATTTGGAGATTCGAACCGGTTACGAGTCGGTCAAAAAGTCTACGCCATCGGCAACCCGTTCGGACTGGAACGGACAATGACCGTGGGCATCATTTCCAGTCTGAACCGCTCCCTGCCGGCGCGTCGCGAACGCACAATGAAATCAATCATCCAGATCGATGCCGCGTTGAATCGAGGAAACTCGGGAGGACCGTTGCTGGATAGTCGCGGACGATTGATCGGCATGAACACGGCCATTGCCAGCCGTACGGGGGAGAACACGGGGGTTGGATTTGCCATTCCAGTGAATAACATCCAACGAGTGGTTCCCCAATTGATCGAGAAAGGCCGGGTGATTCGGCCTGACCTCGGGATCACGCGCGTCTACCAGACGGAGAAGGGGCTGGTCATCGCCACCCTCACACCGGGCGGTCCGGCGGACCAAGCCGGGTTGCGCGGTTTCCGCATGGTCCGCCAACAGCGGCGACGGGGACCTTTCGTCTACGAGGAGACGCAGATCGATCGCAGTACGGCCGATATCATCATTGCCATCGATGGAAAATCCATCCGTTTGGCTGACGAATTGCTCTCGGCCATCGATAATCGCAGCCCGGGCGACGAAGTGGTGCTGACCGTGGTCCGCGAAGGTCGTGAGTTTCAGGTCGGCGTGGTGCTCGGGGAAAGCGATTAGAACGCCCAACCTACGAACCGGTTGAATGCTCGCCGTTCGAGCGGTTTCCTGCCCACTTTATGGGGGTTATGCAGCGTCAATGGTGTTTTGGGGCCCTACGAGGCTCGCAGCTTCTGCACCTCGGCTTCCAACCGTTCGACTTCTTTTTCCAACCGTTCCACCTCGCCCGGTTCGTCGGGTTGTTTGCGAGCCCCGGACAACTGCTGGCGGACCAACTGCAGGCGCTGCTGGACGAGCTGCAGCTTTTTCTTGGCTTTCTTGTCCATCACGCTCCGCTCCGTACCGGGCCAACCGGCCCAGCACCATTCGGGTCCAACATGTCGCCGCCCGCAGTTCCTAGAACGCCTTCAACGCGCCGTCCACCGTGTCGATGATCTCGAACAATTGGTTCAAACGCGTGATGACGAACACCTCGCGGATCTCCGGCCGCAGGTTGCACAGCTTCAGACGGCCGTCATGCTGCCTGACCTTCTTGTCCAGAAGAATCAACTTGTTCAACGCCGCACTGCTCAAAAACTCGACCTGCCCGAAATCCAGGAGCAGCGATTTGACGCCGCTTTTTTCCACCAAGCCGAACAATTCGTCGCCCAGTTCCTGGATGTTCCCCGCGTCCAGGATCTTGTGATCCAGCAAACGGACCACCGTCACCCCGCTGGTGTCGGTGCGTTCGATTCGTCGATATACGGTCATCCCAGAATCCTTCGAGCAGGAAGCTTGCCACGGTTGCCGATTATGAATAGGGCGATCGGCAACGTCAACCACTCGCGATCCCCGCCCTGCGCCCGACACCGCGAGACCCCAGCCTCGTTGCCTTCGATCGGCCACAAATCGCCGGGCTCTCCATTCTTTTCGAGGCCGACAACGCCGACCAAGAAGAATGAAAAAACCCATGCCCTGAGCACGGGTTGATCGACAAACCACTGATCATCTAGTAGCGGAGGAGGGACTCGAACCCCCGACACGCGGATTATGATTCCGCTGCTCTAACCGACTGAGCTACTCCGCCAAGTTGTTGTCCGGTAAGGACTTCCGGTCGAATCTCGGATTCCATGTATTGCTGAACGATACCCTTCGTCATCGAAATGCCCGCCGTGGGCCCGGCGGGCGGCCATTTCCTGACCCCCTTTCACCGAAACGTACGGACGTGCGTAGTGTAGCATCGGAATCCAATCGACACAACCAGCAGATTATTTCAACGGAAACCAAGAGGTCAAGCGGCAGTCACCGCCGCAAGCCCAAGAAGCCTGCCAAGCCGAAGAGGTTCCCGTTGACGGCCAACGGCAATGGCAAGTGGTCAAAGAGGATCAACGGCAAGGTCTACTACTTTGGCACTTGGGACGCCCCGATGGGGACAGAAAACGCCATCTCGACGTGGCAGTATTTCTGGAGGAGGGTCGTCCAGATCGAAGTGATAGGTCGGGTAGGCTGACCGCTCGCGACTTGGCCAACGAGTTTCTGACGTTCAAGCAGCACAAAATGGACACGGGGGAACCAGCATGAAGGCGGAATTCGGCCTCCCGGGCCAGGCCCGCTCTTCCGGATGCTGGGCAACACCTCTGCCATGCCTCAGAAAACGCGCCCCCACGGTGGGCAGTTGCCTTCAACCCCAACACGAGTCCTGATCGGCCATTCTGATGACTCCACCTCGTTGCGCGCGCTGGCACCGGATGAACCTTTTTTCTCCCTCACACCGCCCTCACCCTCGGCTGGGGCGATGTGGGCGAGAAAAAATGCGGACCATCCGGCGAAAATCCACCCCACAAATACCTACGAATTCTGCGGAGACACCCATTAACTCTGGGGGCCTGAATGGATCCCCACTAACGAAGGGTTTTCCTGTTTCCGGCCGTGCAAAGCTGGGTGTCCCCGTTTCCCTCCCATGCGCGAACTCGGTTGGTCGGCCTGGTTCAACCACGGCATTGTCTGGCTTCAGTTCCTCCCCGCCTATGCCTTGCTGGCCGCGGAAGCCTGGCGGCGCGTTCGGTCCAACGAGGCGCCGGGAGAGTGGCCGATCGCTGCGGGCCGGTAGATCGTGCGGGGCCACAATATCGGTTCTGGTTATTTCGGGAACTTTGCTGTGCGTCCTGGCTTCCGTTCTCGGCCAGATCGAGAGGGCAGCTACCTGCCTGGTCCCGAATCCGCTTGGCAGCGCGCGACCAAACGCTCGAACAGGAGTTGGACGGCAAGTCGTTCACGCGGGTGTACGACGCCCGGCACCGCACCGTCCGGGGCGACTCGACCGACGATGGCGTCGAGTGGCTGTAGTCGTTCTGGTTCACCTGGGACGCGTTCCCACCGGAAACCGAGCGGTTCGCCGCACGGCAATGATCCCCCGAACCTGAATCTCGCAACCTACCGTTGCTTGGCGCCTTGCCCTCTGGCAGCCATTGGGCTCCTGAGCCTCAAAGGCTGCAGACCGCGCTACGTGCCTGACGAGTCGATGGTGCAGGGCCCCGAGTTCGACCGCGAGCTACGACGACTGCGTGCCCCGCGCTACCACAACGTCCTTGCCCCCGGCGGCTGCCGAACTATACGTCGGCGCGGCTACGGGCGACATCGGATCGGATACACCGGTGGCGATGGACGGGCAGCGCCGCGTGCGCGTTGCGAAAACACCGGCGACGCACATCGATGCTGCCGCGCTGGCGCTCGAATCGCGCGAGGGCGATCGCGTAATGGATCCGGCGATCCTGGTGCCGTGCGATCTGGTGGCGATCCGGCAGGGCATTCTGGCTAAGGTGACGGTGCGCCGGGGGATGGCGGTACGGTTCACCTCAACTATAATGACAACCGCGCGCCCGAGGGGGCCGTTCCGATGGTTGTTTTCACCGAAAAAGCGCGAGGCGGATGCGACGTAACGGCCTACGCGCGACTGCGGGTCGAAGTCGCCCGCGTTCCCCAAAAGCAACAATGATGAATGACGCCCCGGTACGCGCCACGACACCCGCAACCGACCGGCAGGTGGCGTTTGCCGAACGGGGCGCCGGTGCAGCGGCGCTGGTCGAACGATCCGACGCCCGATTGCTCGGAACGGCGGGACAAATTGCCTCGCAGCAGACGAACCGCTACGGCACGAGCGGGTGTTTGCCGGCAGTGACGATGGCGGCCGCTACGGATACCGGCGGAGCACCACCGAATTGAACGGAATCTTAAGCCGAGGACGACAGACATGAGAGAATACGGCAATTTCAGTTGCGGCCTTTTGATGGCGGTTGTTTCCCTGACCCTGCTTTGCTCGGGTGCCATGGCCGGCAGCTTCGATCTTCGCGTCAACGACGTTTCCGGGCTGGACGCCCCGTGGCCGCTGGTCGGCGGACTGCCGTTTCCCGAAGGCGAACTGCGCGACAGTTCGCAGATCCGGATCGTCGGCGCCGACGGCGTGGAGATCCCCGCCCAGATCGATGTGGCGGCCACGTGGCGCGACGGGAGTGTCCGGTGGGCGTTGGCGGGGTTCACGGCCAGCCCGAAGGGCGAGTACCGGGTCGAGTTCGGCCCCGGCATGGCGCGGGAGGCGCCGGCCCAGCCGGTGCGTATCGAACGCGACGAGTCCGGCGGTCTGACCGTCGATACCGGCGCGGCGGTGTACGAATTCCTGCCCGACCGGTTGCTGCCCGAAAACGCGCGAATGCCGAATAACGTTTTCCTGGCCGCTTCCGGTGACGGCGCCTACCTGATCGACCACCGGGGCCGCATGGCGCGGGTTGCCGGGCCAACGGCCGAGCTTGCAAGTGAAATCGTCAACCAGGGTCCGGCCCGCGCGGTGGTGCGGCGCGAAGGCTGGTACGTGACCGCCGGCGGCGAGCGGGTCGCGCGGGCCCGGGCCTGGTTCTATTTCGCCGCTGGCAGTCCGTATCTGCGCGTCACGCATTCCCTGATCCTGACCGAAGACACCAACGACCTTTGGGTGCGCGACTACGGGCTGCAATTCCGCGCGCCCGAGCCGCCCCGGGAAGCGACGTTCGCGCTGGGCAAGGCGGAGCCGGCGGACGATGAGTTGTGGTCGATGAAGG
>SLEY01000210.1 GCA_007124535.1 Planctomycetaceae bacterium | reverse complement strand
TCCATCAAGCGAACCAACTGGCGGACCGTCCGGTAGACGCCGCCGAACAGGGGAACGCGTTGGGCCAAGGCGTCCATGCGTTCCTCGAACAGGGCCCGGGCCCCCACCTGGACCAGCAAGCCCAGACCGAAGACCCCACTCAAGACGACCAGCCAGCCAATCACGTAGGCAAAGGCGGTGCTCGACGCGAATTGCAGCCCCACGTTTTGCAGGACTTGGCCAATCACGGCATGGGGGCCAAACAGATCGGCGAGTCGAGCGGTGACCCAAATGACCACGGCGCCTGTGATGACCAGGGGCAGGATCGCGAACACACCCGCCAAGAACGTTTGCATCAACGACCGTGAGATTGCAGCGATCGAGTTCAGGGTTCGTACCTCCCAAAGTGAAAAGGAGCCGTTCGCCTCCGCACCGGCCGGGCCGTTCAGCCCGCACCCAGACCGCGGTCGAACGCGTCCTGGTCGCGCTGATACAAGGCCAGCATCGCCTCGAAGTTCTCGGCGGAAATCTCCCAACTCTCCTGACCCTCGACATGCGAGTTGCAGTGTTGGACAAACAAGCGATAGAGAAACTTGAACAGATGACGGGGGGTGCGGAGCAACCGCAGCGCTTCCAGGATCCGACGATCACTGACCGCCGGGTCGATCAGTTGGCGGAGGGTGGGATTCGCGTCGTCCATCGCGCACGCCGCCAGCCGGGCGGACGCCACATCGTACAGGGCCTCGCCCGTCCACTGGAAGGATTCCACCATGTTCTGTTTATCCAGACGAGCCCGCTGGTAAAACTCGCGATCCTCCCGATCCACGAAGCGGGTCAATTCGATCGGCGCCATGATCTTCAGGCCCAGCCCGGGGTGTTTCAAAAACTTGTTGTCCAAAATCGGCCACAGCAGGGCCTTCATCAGTTCGGCCGAGCCGTTGATCAAGTGAGGTTCGTCCAACCGATCCATCAGCACGATGATCCCGCGAAACCCCAGCGACTGCAGGCAGCTCTGCAACTTCATCAACATCTCATAGCGATCATCCGTGCTGTCTTTCGTGGGCAACGGCTGGGCGGCCAACTCGTGGAACGGGAAGTACATCAGGACCGACCGGAGTGACGCAATATCGCGATTACTCAAACGCACCTGCTTGCGAATGCACCGCGCCAACCAGTAAGCGCGGGCGGCCTGCCAAAGCCAGGGCTTCCAACTGGCCGCGATCAAAAGTAAAGCCAACACGCTGACCCAGCCCTGAGTCCAACCGCCCCGGGCCAACAGGATCCAGAGCACCAGGACCAGCAGCGTGCCACCGATCCCGGTGGCCAGCGTCCAGTAACTGCCCAGGGTGGAGAAACGCAAACGCTGCCGCAGCGCGTGCCAACGATCGCGAAAGGTGGTCGAAGTCGACTGATCGTAGCAAGCGGCCAGCAGCAACAGGTCGCGGGCCTGATGCCGATCCAAGCGATCGATCGCCGCCGGATCGAATTCCCCCTCGACCACCCCCGCCGGCTGCCGCACGCCCAGCAGACGATCGACCAAACCCGTAATGCCCAACGACAGAATCGCATCCATGTGATCCCACAGTTTCCATTCCCTCAGCACCCGGTCCGCCCGCCGGCGTTGGCGGCGCCCGAGCGTATCCCGAAACCGGTCCAGAAAGGGGTTGAAATCGTCATAATGGACCACAAACAACTGCTCGTCCGGGTGCTCCCGGTTGTGCTGCCGGATGTGCCGGGCAATCTGCAACCGCAGAGCCGTCTTGCCCGCCCCCTTCTCCCCAAACACGATGGAAGTGGACGGCTCGTGCGGATCTCCGTAAATCTTGTCCCAAATCGGGTGGTAAGCACTGGCAATGCAGTGTTCTTTGAACACGACATCCGTCTGTGCATCCTCCTCAGCAAACGGGTTGCGTCGGATGCCATGATGCTCGAGAAATTGTTGGATCTTCATGGTGCGGCGACTCAAGAGCGGTTAATGACCAACAACAAGGTTACCAACAGGGCAATACTCATCAAACCGAGCACCACCACGGTGGTAACGGCCAAGGCGAACGATTGGCTTCGACGGCGGGTTGGCTGCCTGCGAGTACCACGGGGCGTGTGAGGCGAGCTGGGGGCATAGGCCACCGGCGCGGGGATCCGCGGTGTGCCCGCAGTCTGGACTTGGGAAAACACGTCGGCCGCCCCCCGCCAATCGGGCCAGCCTTCGCGCCAGACCATCGAATCACCGCTCACACGCCCTTCCGCGATCCACCTCCGCATCACCTCCCCCCGCGCTGGCCCATATTGGCCTCCTGAAGGAGGGCGAACATACCACACCGCTTCCGGGGCTTCCGTGATCGGGTCCGGGGGCGCGGGAGCCGAGAATCCGACCATCGGCGTGTTCGATTCCACTCGGTTGGGAGGTCGGCCCGACGGTCGTGGTCCCGCAATCGGTACCGTGGGCGCGCTGACGGGAACCTTGTGCGACGAACGGTCCGGCGACGGACTTGCCGATCGCGGATGGGGGCGGGCCTTCGGACGAGGGGCTGGCAAAGGGGTCGCTACGCGAGTTCCCCCCGACGTCAGCTCGCAAGCTTCCGACGATGGGGCCGTCCGATCTCCAACATCGCCGTGGGGTGGGGCAGGCGAACTCGCGGGTAAATCCGCCGATACCCCCTCGTTCGGCGTATCCAAGCGGTCCTGCAGAGGAATATCCAAACCACGGTTACAACGGGGACAGATGCCCCGTTTGCCAGCCAGGAACGATTTGACGTTCAATTTGTGCCCGCAACTGGGGCAAAAAAAGCGGATACCCATGCTTCGATTATACCGACTGCGGACTGCCTTGTGTATAGAGTGGTCACGGAGCCCCGAGCCGGGATTCGACAATCGTGGCGAGTGCCCCGAATCACCCTTGACGTGACGTCCCCTACGGAATATGGAACGGAAACTGCTCGAACGACCTGGATGAAATCCGTCCGCCGGTTCGGCCCTGCCCGCCCGACGGACATTTCTGAATCGAAAACTACCTCGGGAGAAGAGCCGACGATGGGCCAGAACAAGGAAAAACGCGAAGGGCCGCTCGAAATCGCGGTGGTGGGCGACCTCGCCGAACATGAATCCGAACTGTGCGACAAGCTACTTGAGGTCGAACCCGGCGGCGAGTGCCTCCTGTACTTCGATTCGCCCGGCGGCAGCTCCTACACCGCCATTTCCCTGCTGACCCTGATCGCGATCCGCCATCTGAAGGCCACGGGCATCGTGACGGGCGAATGCTCCTCGGCCGCCCTCTGGCCGCTGGCCGCATGCCATCGCCGCTTGGTCACTCCCATCAGCGTGCTCCTGTTTCACCCCATGCGGTGGCAAAGCGAGGAGCAAGTCCAGCGGCTGGAGGCGGCGGAATGGTCGCGCCATTTCTCCCAGCTGGAACAGGACATGGACCAATTGTTGGCCGACTTCTTGGGGCTGCCGATGGACCGGCTCACTCAGTGGATGAAGCCGGGGCGGTATATCACCGGGCAAGAATTCGCCGCAGCCGGTCTGGCCGAACTGATCGATCTGAAAGCCCTGGCGGCCCGCTCCGATGTTCGACCGAACATGAACCGCGGACCGGAGATTCCTCGACCATGACCGCTGATGCCTAGGAGGCACTGCCGCAACCGCAGCCCCGGGCCGCATTGGGGTTATCGAACGTAAAACCCCTCCGCTCGACATTTTCAAACCAGTCGATGGTCGTGCCGTCCAAGTACAGGGCACTCTTCTTGTCCGTCACCACCTGGACACCGTGGCAGTCGTATTTGCTGTCTTTCTTGTCGTCGAATTCCTTGTCAAAGCCCAAGCGATAATTGAAACCACTGCAACCGCCCCCGGCAACTCCGACTCGAAGGTACATCTGGTCGTCCAGCTTCTGCTCCTCTTTGACCCGTTGGATTTCTTGGGCGGCCCTCTCCGTCATCGCGATCGTCATAACCTGCTATCCTCTTACCAGCGTATCGATTAAGGTAACTCGATCCGGTCAATTGCCGACTTTCGGGAATTATACCAGATAGCGCGGGGATAATAAGGTGCGAGTGGGAACTGCGAGCGGGACTGCCAAGGCGTTGGCACACGTTCAGCCCAACTCCGCCCCCCCGGAGAATGTATTGCTTCTTACGCGGAGTGGGCATCCACTCCCAAACGTTTCATCTTCTTGTAGAGCGTCGTCCGATTGATACCCAACTGCAGCGCGGTCTGGTTGCGGTTTCCCCGGTGATCGTGCAGCGCCCGGGCAATGATCTGCCGCTCCGGTCCCTCCAAGGCTTTTTTCAGGGTTTGACCTTTGGCAGCGCAGGGCACTTGCAGCGGCGCGTGCCGGAGTTCGCTCGGCAGGTCTTCCGGCAGGATGGGGTCGTGCCGACCCAGCAACACGGCCCGCTCGACCGCATTCTGCAGTTCTCGGATGTTCCCGGGCCAAGCGTAGGATTGCAGCAGGGCCAGTGCGCGGGGGGAAAAACCCGCGATCCGCTTCCCCGTCTGCGCGACGCTCTGCTGCAAAAAATGTTGAGCCAGCGCCGGGATATCGGCTCGCCGCTCACGGAGCGGAGGCAGTTCGATGCGGATCACGTTGATCCGATAGTACAGATCCTGGCGGAAGCGGCCCGCGGCAACCGCCTCGGCCAAATCGTCATTGGTCGCCAGGATGACCCGCGTGTCGACGCGAAACGTCTGCGTGCCCCCCACCGGCTCGAACTCGAAATCTTGCAGGATCCGTAGTAATCGAACCTGCAAGCTGGGCGAAGACGTGCCGACTTCGTCCAAAAAGATGGTCCCCTGATCCGCCTGCATGAACCGGCCTCGCTTGCTGCCGCTGGCGCCCGTGAAGGCCCCGTCGACGTGGCCGAACAGTTCGCTTTCCAACAAGGTGTCGGGCAACGCCCCGCACGCCACTTCGACAAAGGGCCCCGATCGGCGACGGCTGTGGCGATGGATCGCCCGGGCGATCAGCGATTTGCCCGTCCCGCTTTCCCCCGTGATCAGCACCGTGGCCCGCGTATCCGCCACCCGATCCATGATTTCGAAGATCTCTCGCATCCGGGGGTCCTTCCCCACAATCGCCCGGTTCGCGAATCGCGGTTCCAGCTGGTCCCGCAAGCAATCCCCCTCGGCTGTCAAGCCCGGATGGCGCATGGCCCGCTCCAGGGCCACTTCCAGTTGCCGGTCCTCCAACGGTTTGGTCAGCAGATCGAAGGCTCCCGCACGAATCGCCTGAATCGCGGTCTCCACCGTCGCGTATCCCGTGACCAGAATCACCGTGGTCGGCCGGGCCTGACGCCGGACATGCGCCAGCACGTCAAAACCGCTGCCGTCCCGAAGACGGATGTCGCACACCACCAAATCCAGTCGCGACTGATCCAGCCGGGCTCGGGCCCCTTCGACGGAGGTTGCTTCCACAACCCGATAGCCCTGATCGCGCAGCCAGTCGGCCATCGCACCCAATACGAGTCGATCATCGTCCACCAGTAGCAGGGAACCTCGAGGCATCGTTACCTTTCCACCGTAGTCGTTCAAGTCGCTGTATTTTATCTAGGTCCCAGGCGAACGCGCGTCAAACAAAACACGCAGGCTGCCGCCAAACCCGCCGGTTCTTCCGAACAAGAAGTTTCCCGATCAAAGAAAGTCACGTGACCCCCCCTCGAAGGAAGGGCATTTCTGACCGTCGGACGTTTCCCAATCGAGAACAACGTTCCTCTGGCAACGAATTCCCCTTCCTGCGAACCAGCCGTCGGGATGTGGGGAAACGGATCCCACCTGAGATTTATATTCGTAATCCGCAACAAGCATGGTACGAAGAGCGATAATCGGCCCCGGAAAAAACCAAGTGTCCTCCTAGGGGGTAACCCTTCGCCCCTTTTTGATCCCGTCAGCGAGCAGGTAATCCCGACCTCCGTTGGTGGAAACAGCCATGCGAGATGGAGCAAATCCATTCTTTTGGTGTCGCTTCTCGTCCTAAAAAAACGGTTTTTTCGCCGATTTCGGTCCATTTTGTACAATTTTATCAGCTAAAAGCATGCCCCTGTCTGGGCTTGGTCCTTGCCAACAGGTATGATTATGCTCAGTCGTATTACTTTTGGGTTCGTGTTTTCACTGCATGGGAGTATCGCGTGAGTATCAAACTGATTGTCGCCGATGATCAAGAGGTGATCCGCAAGGGAGTCGCAGCAATTTTCGCGGAGGAAGAGGACATCCAATTGCTCGCGGAAGTCTGTAACGGGACCGACGCGGTTGCGAAAACGCTCGAGTTGAAGCCGACGGTCCTGCTGATGGACGTGATGATGCCCGAACTGGACGGTTTACGGGCCTTGGCGGAACTCAGGGATAAATCCCCGCAGACGCGAGTGGTGATGATGTCCGCGCATGACAACCCGACCTATGTGGCCCGTTCGGTAGCCATGGGAGCGGAGGGTTTTGTGTTGAAGGAAGCGCCGGCCGAGGACATCTTGGAAGCCGTTCGTTGCGCGGCCCGCGGCGAGATGCCGATGAAGGAGGGCCGATTGAACAAGATCCAGGATCTCCTGGGCAAACGGTTGGATCCGGTGGCGGACGAGGTGCCGTTGACCAAGCGGGAGTACCAGGTGCTGCGGCACTTGGCGTTCGGATTGAGCAATCGCGAGATTGGCCGGTCGCTGAGCATCAGCATTGAAACGGTGAAAGAGCACGTGCAGAACATCTTGCGAAAGCTGGACGCGGCGGATCGTACCGAAGCCGCCGTTTGGGCGGTCAAACGTGGCTTGGCCTGACGAGACGGTTGCCAGCAGGGTGGGGGGAGCAATTGGAGTCGATCACGCGAATCCATGCGGTTCGCCCTGCGACCGCTGTCCGATTAACGGGCACGCGGATGGGCCCGTTCATAGGCCTCACGCAAGCCGGTGGTACTGATATGGGTGTAGATCTGGGTCGTCACCAGGCTTTTGTGGCCGAGCAGCTCCTGTACACTGCGGATGTCCGCGCCACGATCCAACAGATGGGTGGCAAAGCTGTGTCGCAGGGAATGGGGCGAAGTGCGCCGATCCAGCCCGGTTTGTCTTAAGTATTTTTCCAACATGCGCCCGACACTGCGGGACGTCAGTCGCCGGCCAAAGCGGTTGACGAACAACGGGCTTTCGGCTCCACGCACCTCGTGTGGAGCCAGCTGGCGCACGTCTTGCCAACGGGCGATGGCGTCCAGGGCGAACGAACCGAGCGGCGCAAGCCGCTCGCGACGCCCTTTGCCGCGGACTCGCACCAGACCCCCTTCTCCATCGATGTCGCCATCGTTCATCCCGACCAATTCACTGACCCGCAATCCGGCGGCGTAAAGCGTTTCCAGCAGAGCCCGATCCCGGAGACCGGCCGATTCCGTCCCCGGAGGACTGTCCAACAGCTTGCCAATCTCTTCCGTCGTCAAAAAGTGGGGCAAAGGCCGATCGGGACGCGGGTTTCGCAGCGGTTTCGCCGGATTGTTCTCGGCAAACCCCTCTCGTTGGGCAAAGCGAAAAAAACTGCGCAACGATGCCAAGCGACGAGCCACCGAACTCTTGGCATACCCCGCTTGGTGTAGGGCCGCAATGTAACCACGCAGATCGAGCGTCGTAATCTCCCGAGCTTCAGGAGTCCGCCCGTAACTCTCGGTCAAATAGTCGGTCAACGCCGTCAAATCCTCCCGGTAGGATTTGATGGTCAGCGGGGAACCGTTGCGTTCAACCAACAGATAGCGGAGGAAGCGGGAGCTGGCCTCGTGCATGACGCACC
>SLEY01000327.1 GCA_007124535.1 Planctomycetaceae bacterium | reverse complement strand
GCGTAGGTGTCCACATTCTGGCCGCGATCCGTGCTGCCCACCTCGCGCCCGCCCATCCCGTGGCAGGTGACGGGCCAGGCGTCCATCAACCAGCAGCATTCGTCGATCTGGTGGATCAGGTTGTCCACCATATGACCGGAACCGACCCAGAACAGGTGGGTCCTGCCGAATTGCAGTTGCTGCATGATATCGTTGGCTCGATCTCCCTGATCGCCCATCCAGCGGCGTCCGGTCAAGCGATTGGCCCGCACGTATTGCAGTTCGCCGATCGCGCCCTCGTGGATCTGGTCGATCAGCGCGGCTCGGGCGGGCGAGTGCCGGCACTGCAAACCGGCCGCGATCTTCAAGCCCTTCTCTTCGGCCTCTTCGCCCGCCCGCAGCATGCGGTGCAAGCCGCCGGGATCCGAAGCGAACGGCTTCTCCATGAACGCATTGATGCCTTTGGAAACCGCATACTCGACATGGAGGGGTCGGATGTAAGAGCGGGTGGTGCACATGGCGATGTCGCCGGGCCGCAACTGATCGATGGCCGCCTTGTATGCCTGGAAACCGACGAACTTCCGCTCGTCCGGCACATCCACCTTGTCCTCGAATTGGCGGGACAAGGTATTGAACGATCGCTCGACCGAACCGTCGTGCACATCGGCCAGGGCGTACAGGCAAATGGGCCCTTGATCGTCGATCTTCAAGGCATTGCCGACGGCGCCGTTGCCGCGACCTCCGCAGCCCAGCAGGGCCAGGCGGATCGTGTTGTCTTCGGCAGCGTGTACGGCGGGCAGCTTGCTGGACAGCACGGCGGCGCCGGCCGCGACCGTGCCCGTGCTTTGCAGGAATCGGCGGCGATTGAGCTGGGAAACATGTTTGGATTCAGCCACAGTTCATTCTCCCGGAAGGTTAAAGTTACCGCGTCATTTTCTATCCTCTCTTACTTTACTGAAACGATCCGGCCCGCTCAAGCATGGGCGGCCAAGCAGTCGGAGTGCGGAAAGCAGTTTGGGGTGAGCGGGCGCCGAGGCGCGACAAGGTGCGGCCGGTCGGCCGTCGTTGGCAAATTCGGCTTCGGCCGGCTCGGGGGGGGCAAGAGGCGAACACGCCGGACCCGGTCTCTTCCCCAGCGGTGGGCGCTGGTAGAATGCGGGTTCAGGTGCACTTCCCGCGTGGGAATCGCGATTTGTTTCGGAACACGGGCGCATCGAGGAGCGAACCATGCCAACGGGGGACCGTCGCAGTTTTTTGAAGACTTCGGCCGCAGCCGCCAGTACGGTGGCGGCGGCGCCGACCGTTGTCCTGGGCAAACGGGGGGCGAACGAGCGGATTCGGGTCGGACTGGTCGGACTCGGCGGCCGCATGGCCTCGCACATCGGCTGTTTGAAGGAGATGGCCGATACCGACAACGTGGAGATTGCCGCCATCTGCGACTGCGATCGCAACCAATTGGATTCGGCCGCCGAACGTTTTCCGGATCTGAAGGGCTTGAAACTGAAAACGTATCACGACCAGCGGGATCTCTTTGACGATCCTACCCTCGACGCCGTCAGTTTTTCCACCCAGGACCACTGGCACGCGCTGCAGACCATTTGGGCCTGTCAGGCGGGCAAGGACGTGTTCATCGAGAAACCGGCCAGTTGGTGCATTTGGGAGGGGCGGCAGATGGTGCGGGCCGCCCGCAAATACAAGTGCATGGTCCAGGTCGGGACGCAGAACCGTTCCAGTCCCAACGTGGTGGAAGGGATGCAGAAGCTGAAGGAGGGGGTGATCGGCGAACTGTACATGGCACGGGGGATGACTTACAAATTGCGGGGCAATCTGGGCCGCCACTCCATCCGGCCCGTCCCCACCGGACTGGACTGGGATGCCTGGGTCGGTCCTGCCCAAATGGTCCCCTACAGCAGTTTTAATCACCGCCGATGGTACTGGATCGATAACTTCGCCAGTGGCGATGTGGCCAATCAGACGGTCCACGACATCGACAAGATCCGGTGGGGTTTGGGGTTGGACGCGCATCCGATCACGGTCATGTCCTTGGGGGATCGTTTTGTGCCCGGTCACGATGACGATGCAGACACCCCCAATACTCAGGCGTTTCTGTGCCAGTGGCAGGATCGCAAGGTGCTGGTGACCTTCGAGATCCGGCACTGGTACACGAACAGCGAAGCGGGGATGCGGGACGAGTATCCGTTTGTGGCGCCGAATCAGTGTGTCGGGGAGATCTTTTTTGGCAGCGAGGGCTACATGATCTTTCCGGACTACAGCAGTTATTATACTTTTTTGGGGCCCAAGAATGAGCCCGGTCCGTCCAAGGCGGAGCCGCCGGGGATCGACTGGCGGACGGAGAGCATCCCGCACTTCCGCAACTGGCTGCAGGCGATCCGCAGTCGCCGTCACGAAGATCTGGCGGCGGATATCGAGGAGGGGCACCGTTCGGCGACGGTCTGTCATCTGGCGAAGATTTCCTGCCGGTTGGGGCGCAGCGTCCATTTCGATCCGGAGACCGAGCGATTTGTGGACGATCCCGAGGCGGATGCCCAACGGAAACGGGAGTACCGGGCGCCGTATGTCATCCCGGAAGAGGTTTGAGGGATGTTGACAAACGAGGCTTGTCGGATATGATTTACCGATTCTCGGAAAGGAACGATTGATGAACGCGCTGCTGCTATTGCCTCGGTTGTTGGTACCTGGGACTTGGGGACCGTAGGAGGCCGAGCGCGGCGAACGTAGACGCGAGCAAAGCCCCGGGGTCCGACGCCCCGGGGCTTTTTTTGTTTCCTCACTTCCATCAAGCCCATCAGGATAGGGACATGGCTGAATTGCGACGAATCACGATTTTCGACACCACGCTGCGCGATGGCGAGCAATCGCCGGGGGCAAGTATGAACCTGACGGAGAAGCTGGAGATTGCCCAAGCGCTATGCGAGTTGGGGGTCGACGTGATCGAAGCCGGGTTCCCTATTGCCTCGCCGGGGGATTTCGAGGCGGTGCGATTGATTTCTCAAAAGATTCGCGGCACGACGATTTGCGGCTTGGCTCGCTGTAATCCCCAGGACATCGACCGGGCCTGGGAGGCCTTGAAGGCGGCGGAGCAGCCGCGGATCCATGTGTTCCTGGCGACCAGTGCGATCCATCGCGAGGCCAAACTGCGGATGACGCGGGAACAGATCATCGAACGGGCTCGCGAGGGGATCCGGCGGGCGGTCGGCTATTGTGACGACATCGAGTTCTCACCCGAAGATGCCGCGCGGACCGAGCACGACTTTTTGTGCCAGGTCGTCGAGGCGGCGATCGATGCCGGAGCGACGACGGTGAATATCCCCGACACGGTCGGTTATGCTTTGCCCGCACAGATGGGCGAGACCATCGCCATGTTGCGGGAGCGGGTACCGAATATCGACCGTGCCGTACTCAGCGTCCACTGTCACAACGACTTGGGCCTGGCGGTGGCGAACAGCCTGGCAGCGGCGGAAAACGGGGCCGGTCAGATCGAATGCACGATCAATGGGATTGGCGAACGGGCGGGCAATGCCGCTTTGGAGGAGGTGGTGATGGCCATCCGCACGCGCGGCGACCAGTTGCAATGCAGTACGGGCATCGAGACCACGCGGCTGGTGCCGACCAGTCGGCTGGTGGCCTCGGTCACCGGATTGCAGGTCCAGCGGAACAAAGCGATTGTCGGTCGCAACGCGTTTGCCCACGAGGCGGGCATCCATCAGGCGGGCATGCTGCGGGACTGCCGCACCTACGAGATCATGCAGCCCCGGGACGTGGGCCTGGGGCACAGCGATCTGGTGTTGGGCAAGCACAGTGGCCGAGCGGCCTTGAACGACCGGGCCAAGGCGTTGGGTTTTCACCTGACGGGCGAGCAGTTGCAGGAGGTGTTCGAAGAATTCAAGACCCTGGCGGACAAGAAGAAGCAGATCTATGACGGCGACATCCTGGCCCTGATCGAGAAACGGCTGCACGAGGCGATCGAGGCCGGTTGGACCCTGGTGTCCTTCGACACGGCCTGCGGTACCGTGCGCCCGCCCCGAGCCCGCTTGACGCTGCGCCGCGGTGACCGCGAGTTCACCGAGGAGGTGGCGGCCGGCGACGGTCCGATCGACGCGGTGTTCCGGGTGATCGAAACGATCACCGACAAGCAACTGCGGTGCAAGGATTTCGAAGCCCGGAGCGCCACGGTCGGTCGGGACGCTCAAGGCGAAGTGACGTTGGAGATCGAGCACGAGGGGATTGTCTGCCGCGGTCGCGGGGTGTCCACGGACACGGTCGAGGCCACGATCCGCGCGATTCTGAACGCGGTCAACCGGATCGAAGCCGGTTTGGCGCAGCGCCAGACGGCGGCCGAGGAATCCGTGCCGACCACCCCGTAGAATCGCGACGGCGGCAGGAAATCGCACGAATGGGTCCGGGTGCGCACTCGCCGAACGACGGCGATCCGCGGGCGGAAAACCGGTTCTTCCATCAGGTTCCTTTGGAGTACGCGTACCGTGGCCCTGAGCACGAGCACGACGGTCTGGACGAATTCCGGGCTCAGGTGTGATACTCCGAGTTGAAACGCACGTAGGCGACCGTCAGGTCGCTGGTCCAGAAGCGGAGTGGGACATCGCCAGCCGCCAGTTCGATTTGCAGGTGGGTTTCACGGTTTTCGCGAAGGGAACGACTGACCGCGGCCGCGTCGAAATCGGCCGGTTCGCCCGCGGCGTACAAACAAACCCCGTTTAACCGCAGACCCAGGGCGTCCGGTTCGAATTCCGCGCCGGAATAGCCGACCGCCGAGACGATGCGCCCCCAATTCGGATCCCCGCCCGCGATGGCGGTTTTGACCAGCGGGCTGTCCGCTACCGCTCGAGCAACCCGCTGGGCGTCGGCACGGGAACGGGCGCCGTGAATGTCGATCGTGATCCGATGCGAAGCGCCTTCGCCATCGTCGGGAATCTGACGAGCCAGGGCGATGCACTGTTCGGTCAACGCATCTTGAAACGCCGCCAGTTCCGGTCCGCTCAGGGGCGGACCGCCGGCGGCGCCGCTGGCCCACAACAGCACGGTGTCGTTCGTGCTGGTGTGACCGTCCACGCTGATACAGTGGAAACTGGACTCGACCGCCTCGACCAGCACCGTCTGGGCGTCGTTTTCGGTCAGGGGAGCGTCGGTCAACACCACGGCCAGCATGGTCGCCATTCGCGGTCCGATCATGCCGGCCCCCTTGGCCATGCCGGCCAGATGAACGGGCTGGCCGTTCAGGGCCAGGGTGCGGGTGTCGGTCTTGGGGCCCTTGTCCGTGGTCAGGATCCCGCGGGCTGCGGCCAGAAATGCCTCGGAGTCGTTTCCCAAGCGGCCGAAAGCCGTGCGGATCCCGCGCTCGATCCGCTCCATCGGCAGAAACTGGCCGATGATGCCGGTGGACATCACCAGCGCCTGCTCGGGTTCCGCCTGGCAACCGGCGGCGGCCCACGCGGCCATCTGCAGCGCATCCCGCATCCCCCGCTCGCCCGTACAGGCATTGGCATTGCCGGAATTTGCCACCACCGCCCGAATGCGGGACGAGGGCGTGCGCTGGCGATCGATCGCCACAGGCGCCGCATACACGGCGTTCTGCGTGTACACCCCCACAGCCACCCCCGGGGCGTCGCTGACAATCAGCGTCAAATCCTCGCGGGACGCCTCCTGCTTGATGCCGCACGAGACACCCGCCAGACGGAACCCGCGCGGAACCACCATCGACATCACGGCCACTCCCTTCTGCGATCGGAACGTTCGGGCCCCATCCGGTCGGTCTTCTCAAATCAGTGCGGTTGCCTCGGGAAAACCGAACATCCAGTTGAAATTCTGGACCGCCGCGCCCGAAGCGCCCTTCAACAGATTGTCGATGCAACTGAACACCAACAACCGGTCGCGGACTTTGCGGACCGCCAAATGGCAATGGTTCGTGCCGCTGACATGCTTGGTCGCCGGCAGCGTATCGACCACCGTTACGAACGGCTGCTCGGCGTAGAAGTCGCGCAGGGCGTCCGCCGCGGCGGTTTCCGTCGTATCACCCACAGGCAGGGTGTAGGCCGTGGTCAAAATGCCCCGATCCATTGGCGCCAGATGCGGAGTGAAAATCGCCTGGACCGGTGCTCCCGCCAACTGCCCCAACAATTGGTCGATTTCCGGTGTATGGCGGTGCTGCCCTACGTTATAGGGCATAATCGACTCGTTGCACTCGGGAAAGATCGTCACCATTTTCGGGGTTCGTCCGGCGCCACTCACCCCCGTTTTGGCATCCAGAATGATCCCTTCCCGATGAATCAACCGGGCAGCCAGCAACGGAGCCAAGGCCAGCACCACAGCCGTGGGATAACAGCCGGGATTGGCCACCAAGGGGGCTTGCGAAATCTGCGAGGCAAACAATTCGGGCAGACCGTAAGGCACCCGTCCCAAGCGTTCCGGATCGGGGTGCGTTTCCCCATACCACGTCTGGTAAACCTCCGCATCATTCAGCCGGTAATCGGCACTGAAATCGATCACTCGTCGGCCCGCATCCACCAGAACCTTGACCACCTCCGCCGACGCGGCGTGCGGCAGGCAGCTGAACACACAATCGCAACGTTCGATCACCTGTTCCGGCGAAAGATCCTCCAGCGGAAGGTCCAGCTTTCCTGCCAGCGAGGGGTGCACGCTCGATGCCGCCGGTCGCCCTGATTGGCGGGTGGTCAAGGCACCGATCTCCACCTCGGAATGCCGGATCAAGATCCTGATCAATTCCAGCGCGGTGTAGCCCGTCGCTCCCAAAATGCCCACTCGGATCATGATGCTGTGATTCGCTCCTCGTTAACGGATTTCCCCTCACTCGACGGGTACCGGCGCAAACACCCGGCAGAGGAACTCTAAAGCCTGGTCCCGGATCCCGTTCGCCGAACTCTCTCGTGGTCCAGCCACATTCAGCACCCGCACCTCATGCCGCGATAACCAGCGCCGAACCTGCGACGTCGACGGTTTGCCTTGGAGATCGACGACCAACAGCGGCCGCGCGTGTTTGGTTGCCAGCCGGCAGGTCAGGTCGGTGCCCCCGAACAAACGGCCACGGCACAGGATCAGGGTCGCATCCGAATCGATCACGTTCTGTTCCGTGCGGACCGGATAGTCAGCCGAGCGGGTTTCTTTCAGCTGATACTCGGGAGGAATCCGGCCATCCTCGGCCAATCGGCCACGCGGGCACCAGCCACCATGCTCCAATCCCATCAGCATGGCGGCATCCAGTCCCGCCCGGTCCACGCCGGTCTGCCCGCCGGACACGATCTGTTCCACCCCAAGGCTTTGCTGGCTCTCATTCATGGGCCCATATTAGCAGATGCGCCCCGCCTGCGGCTAGTGCCGTCAATCACAAGGAACCGTATCAACTGAAAACGATGTAGGAGTTCCATGTGTGAAAGTGGAAAAGACGCGAAGCGTCTAAACCGTGCGTTCCCACGCGGAAGCGTGGGAACGATGCAAAGTGGAAAAGACGCGAAGCATCTCAACCGTGCGTTCCCACGCGGAAGCGTGGGAACGATGCACGAAGCGGGCCATTGATGCAAAATGGCAGCGGCGTCACACTACCGCACTCCAGAGGAAACGGGCCGCGCTCTTTGGGGGGGGTCGGGATCGGCCGACCGATTCAAGCCTGCAGTTTCTTGACACACTCCCGCATGTAGGCGATGCTCTCTTTGGCCAGCGCTTCGGGCCCGGGAGTGTAATCGAAGACCTCAACGGAGACCCAG
>SLEY01000002.1 GCA_007124535.1 Planctomycetaceae bacterium | reverse complement strand
TCGCAAGAACGATTCCAAGTGGTTTCGGGCCGACACGGTAGGCGGTTTGTTCGAGGCGGCTTTCCGCGATCAGTCGGACGCCTGGGCAGGAAGTGGCGAAGACGAAGAATATGACTACTAGTACTGCCATTCCCAAGGCATAGGCCACCCAAGCCCCCACGTTGGCTTCCGCGCCTACCCTTAGGATGGGTATTCCCGCCCGACGATCCCGATGGTGGATTCCCCGTGAGGCATTCGTGAGGCAACCCGCAGGAAATAATCTACCGCTCTCGCGCTCGGCGCGGGTTTCCCACCGCGCTCGGCGAGGGTCTCCGACCCCGCCGAAACCGGACCTTCGGTCGGCCGAGTGGCTCGGTTCGAGACCGGCCACATCGTTGCGGGTGGCCTGATCCAGGGGACGTGCTTGTGGATGAGGGGGTTCGCTTCAGAGCAGTCCCTGCAGGGCGTCTTCCAGCATATCGGGGCGGGCCAATCCGTCCCGCCATTCCTGGGGAATACCGGTTTCTCCCCAGTAGGAACCTGCGAATTGCCCGCAGACCGCTCCCGTCGTGTCCGCGTCTTGGCCCAGGTTGACCACGCGCAAGACGGCTTCCCGAAAGTCCCTGGCGTCGTGGAATGCCCATAAGGCCGCTTCGAGGGTCCGGACCACGTAGCCGGAACCGGTGATCTCCGGGGGCGATTTCGCTCGAAAACTGCCGTCCGCGATTCGCTCGATCTCCGGGTGGAAGCTGGAGATGTCCCGGGCGCGTCGCAACGGAGGCCACGAGGGGTCCAAGACGTCCTCCCGCGGCAGACCTTCGATCAACCCGCTCATCACGACCGTCATGTAGACACACGCCGATATGCACGGGGCGCTGGCGTGCGTCGGCAGACTGGAGTCCGCAGCCCGTTCCACCAAGGCGAGGATACGATCGGACAGCATGTTCCCGTATCGCACGGGCACCGGGGCCAGTCGCATGATCGACCCGTTCCCGCTGGCATGCTCTGCCGTCCCCCCCGAACTGCGAGCGTCACCGGTTTGCTCGAATCGCTGCAGCGCTGCCCTTGTGGTGATGCCGATATCGAAACATCGGCCGTTCACGGAATAGTGGCCGTCGCGCCACCAGCGGACATAGCGGGCCGCTTGGTCGTCCAAATCCCACCCGACCCGGGCGATGCTGTCGGCCAGTGCCAACGCCATGCTCGTATCATCGGTCCATTCGCCGGGGCCCAGTCCGTGCGGTCCGCCGCCCCGATAACCGGTAACCGGCTCGAAACTGCCCGGCTGACGAAACTCCACGGCGGCGCCCAATGCGTCGCCCACTGCCAAACCCCACAGCGCACCGCGCTGACGATCCGTTCGCGTGACCATGATGTTCCTCCAGACATGTGGCAATCGGGGGCAATTTCCGTGGGGTGCCCGCCCTATTATCGACCGAAATCGGCCGCCGGGAAACAGAACCCTCTAAATCAGGGTTTTCAGAGTCATTCGTCGCCGTTTTTTTCCGGTGTTGACGGCTTGCTATACACCCTCAGCGGGAGAAATCTCGGACCGGTAACCGGGTTCGGCGACGCGATGGTGCCCCTGCATACCCCATTCGTGCCCGTTGCAAGCTGGCTCAGGGGCCCTTAAAATCAGGAGTCAGCCGCGTGGGTTATCGTCAATCCGCGCCCGCCGGGGTCGCTTCCCACCCCCTTCCCGAACGACGCCGAGTTGGGAGCGGGATCAGCCGCCACGGTCTCGTCCCTGAGTCCGTCATGAACCCCGCATTCGCGTTGGGAACCGGAAGGTTCGGCGATTTCGTTCGTCATCCGCCGACGTGCGTTTGTCTGGCGCCGCCTCCGGAGCCGGCATAAAGTGGTCAAAGGCCAGGGGAGTGGGGGATTGGAATCGCCCGAAGGAACGCGTTGATTGTCCGTTGCTGACGAAAGGAAAGGTGAAGCGGGATGAGTGGAATTGCTGTCGGCTATGGCCGAACCGTAGACGAACCAGCGCTCCAAACCATGCTGGCCACGATGGCCCATCGTGGTCCGGCCTGGTCCGGTTTGGCCAAGCAGGGGCGGTGGATCTTGGGCCAGAATTACACCTTGGCCGATCTGGGCACGCGGAAGGACCCCGCCGCAATCTGTAAATTTGATGGGTGCGGGAACGTTCCCCAGATTGTCTACGACGGGCAGATCGGGAATTGGTCGGAACTCGCCGGACCGCGGGAGATCGCGGACGGACCGCGTCGCGACGAGCGGTTGCTGGTGCGGATGTACCAGCAGGAGGGTGCGGCGATGTTCCAGCGTCTGGGCGATGCCGCTTTCGCGCTGGTGATCGGCGACGGGGAGCAGGTGGTGGCCGCGCGCGATGTGCTGGGGATCAAGACGCTGTTTTACGGTCGGAAGAACGGTGTCTGCTATTTTGGCACGGAACTGAAGAGCGTTCTGGCGGTCGCGGACGAGGTGTACGAGTTTCCGGCGGGTCATTATATGGATGGGGGGGGGACCCTGCATCGGTTTGCCGAACTGGCTCCGCCGGCGGAGCCGGTCTGCGACACGCCGGAGCGGGCGGTGGCGAGGATCCGAGACATTATTTGGCGGAGTTTTTGCCAGCGTGTCGATTTTTCGCCGCCCACCGCCGGTCTGCTCAGCGGCGGGTTGGACAGCAGTATTGTATGCTGCCTGGCCGCCCGCCGGCTGCGGGAAGAGAGGAGCGAGACCGCTCGGCTGACCACGTTCGCCGTCGGTGTGGGCGAGAGCGAAGATATCCGCAAGGCGCGGCTGGTCGCCGAATCGCTGGGCTCGGAGCACCGCGAGTTGATCGTCGATCTGGACCGGATATTGGAAGTGCTGCCCGATGTGATCTACTACCTGGAGTCGTTCGATCCGTCGCTGGTACGGAGTGCGGTTTCCAATTATCTGGTATCCCGTTTTGCTCGCGAGCAGGGTTTCGAGCAGTTGCTGTCGGGCGAAGGCGGCGACGAGACATTTTGCGGTTACGAGTACATCAAGGAGTTTGGTGCTGAGCGTTTGTTGGCCGAGCAGTTGCGTTGTTTGGGTTTTGTGCACAGCAATGCGGCCCTGCGTTTGGACCGGATGAATCGGTGTCACGGCCTGCGAGTCGTGACCCCTTTGTTGTCTGGCGAGTTGCTGGACTATGCTCTGCGTTTGCCGGCGGAATACAAGCAGAAGCCGGGGGACGGGGGCAAGATCGAGAAATGGATCCTCCGTCTGGCCTACGAGCCACTCTTGCCTGCCGCCATCGTCTGGCGTCCCAAGCAGGAGTTTTCTCAGGGTTCGGAGTCGGCCGAAGTGCTGCCGGCGTATTTTGAGGGCCGGATCAGCGACGAGGAATTCACGGCCGCCTGCCGCGAGCATCCCCAGTTGCGCAGCAAGGAAGAGCTGCACTATTTCCGGGTGTTTGCCGAGCATTTTGGCACGGGCAGCGCGGTCAGCACCGTCGGGCAATGGGTTTCGCTGTAGCCTGGCGATTCGAGGGCAAGCGCCCGAAAGCGAAAGGAGATCATCATGCGCGATTATTTCGAGGAGCCAACGGCCACGTTGAATTCCGGCGCCGGCCCGGGCGGGGACGGGCGGTACCGCCCCCTGGATGCGTCTGCGGTCGAGCGGCTTGCCGATGCGGCCTTCGAGGTGCTGGCCAAGTCGGGGATGGCGGTGTATTCGGATACGGCGCTCGAGGCGTTTCGGCGAGCGGGGGCTCGCATCGATTCCGAGCACCGCATCGTCCGCCTCTCCCGCAGTCTGGTGGAAGACGCGGTCGCCGCCAATCCGTCGTCGATCACGCTGTATTCGCGGGACGGCCGCTCGGACACGCTGCTGGAGGGCAGCCGGGTACACTATGCGACCGGCGGCACGGCGATCTATGTGCTGGATCCGGACACCGGCGAATGCCGGCCGTCGACCGTCGAGGATGTGATCCTGAACGCTCGCCTGGTGAACGCCCTGGAGCACATCGACGCCTTTACGATCAACGTGTTCCCGCACGACATCCCGCACAAGGCCGATATCGACGTCAATCGTTTTTTCCATTCGTTGGACAATACGACCAAGCATGTGATGGGCGGCCCTTATTCGCTGGCGGGCTGCCGCAAAGCGGTGCAGTTGGCCGAAATGATCGCCGGCGGCGCGGAGGCGCTTCGCAAAAAACCCTTCATTTCCTTCATTACCCTGATCATCAGCCCCTTCAAGATCGACCGGGACTATGGCGAAATCACGTGTTATCTGGCCCGGGAGCGGTTGCCGGTGGTGGTTCCCACGGAGCCGATTTGCGGGACGACGGCCCCGATCACTTTGGCCGGCAACGTGCTGACCCACGTGGCGGAGACCCTGGCGGGCATCGCGCTGGTGCAGAGCGTCCAGCCCGGCGCGCCCGGGATCTGTGGCAGCGTGGGCTCGATCACCAACCTTCAAACGATGGACCATTTGGGCGGGCCGATCGAACGGGCCATGCTGAACGCGGCCGTGGCCCAAATGGCCCAGCATTTCCAGCTGCCCTTCTACTCGACCGCCGGCACCTCGGACGCCAAGGCCATGAATGTCCAAGCGGCTTATGAAAGCGCTTTGTCCAACCTGCTGGTCGGCCTGTCCGGGGCGAATTTCATCCATGACGCCGCCGGCCTGATGGAATCGGATTTGACCGTGTCTTACGAGAAACTGGTGATCGACAACGAGGTCTTGGGCATGTGCCGCCGCGTGCTGCGGGGGATCGAAGTCAACGACCAGACGCTGGCCACCGAGCTGATGATCGAGAAGGGGCCGGGCGAGGACTATCTGGTCGAAGAACATACGCTGACCCACATGCGGAGCGAATTCTTCCAGCCGCCGCTGGCCAATCGCGACCGGCGCGAGCAGATGCAATCCGGCGACGACACGGTGGCCCGGGCTCGCCGTTGGCTGCAGGAGTTCCGGGCCCGGCCGCCCGAATCCCAGTTGCCTGCCGGAGTGCGGCAGCAAGTTCTGGAAGCTTTCCCCGAAATCAAGATTCCGGGCCTCTACGCGCCCGCAGGAAGGAACGCATGCAAATCGCACAACGCCCCGGCGTACTCGTCCAGCCGCAAACGCGATTGACCGACGACGCCGTCCGCATGATCGATGGTGTTTCCCGGGACCTGCTGCAGGACCCGGGCTTGTGGTGCTACAACGCGGAGGCCGCCGAATTATTGCAGCGGGCCGGCGCCCGGGCGGAGCCGGCCGGGGACTGCCTCCGCCTGCACCTGCCGCCCTCGCTGGTCGACCGAGCCCTGGAGACCGCGCCCACCCGGGTCGTGCTGGGCGCCCGGGAACCGGAGAACCGCTTGATTCTGGATGCCCATGAGCCCCGCGTCCGCTTCGGCACGGGCTCGGAGACCAATGTCTGGCTGGACGTCGATTTCCAGGGCGATCAGCCGCGGTTCACCCGCCGACCCGGCTCCATCCCACGACTGGCCGACTCGGCCCACCTGGCGGAACACCTGGAACACCTGGACTTCTTCATCCGCAACGTGAACCTCTGCGATCCCCAGATCACGGAAACCAATAAAGATGTCAATCAGTTCTTTACCAGTCTGAATCACATCCGCAAACATGTGCAGGCGGGACTGACCAGCCTGGACGCGCTGCCGGACGTGCTCCGCCTGGGCCGCATCGTGGCGGGCGGAGAGCAGGCTTTCCGCGAGAATCCGCTGCTGTCGTTCATCACCTGCGTGATCAAGAGTCCTCTGCAAGTGGTCGACGACACGGCGGCCAAGCTGCTGGCGATCTCCCGCCACCGGGTGCCGGTGGTCGTCTCCAGTTGCCCGATGGGCGGGGCCACCGGGCCCTTTGACGAATTCGGCATGGTCGCCCAGATCAACGCCGAGATCCTGGCCGGGGTGGTCCTGAACCAGTTGGCGGCCCCGGGAGCCCCCGTGCTGTACGGGGCCGTCCCCGTCCGCACCCGCCTGGACAATTTCAACGACATGTACGCCGCGCCCGAAGTGATCCACTACAGCCACGATTGCGCCCAACTGGCCCGCTTCTACGGCCTGCCCTGCTACTCGTCGGCCGGAGTCGCCGACGCCGAGGTGCCGGGGATCCAGGCGGCGGCCGAGAAAATGTTCACCCTGCTGGCCGTCCCGGCCGCCGGCGCCCAGTACATCCACTACGCCTTCGGGCTGCTGGAACGCACCAATACCTTCTGTCCCGAACAGGCCATCCTGGACAACGCTCATCTGGACCTGGTCAAACGGACTTACGCTCCCGCCCCCTGCGAGACCGCGGGGCGGGATGCCCTGCTGGCCCAGATCCGCGAGGTCATGGCGACTCCCGAAAAGACCTACATGTACCACGTCCCCCTGCCCAGCCGCGATCCGGTCTATGTGCGGTTCCCCTTGGAAGATGATTCCGCCGGGGCCCTGGCCGCCGCCCACCGGCAGTATCACGAGGTGCGCGAATTGCCGCGGCAGCAGTTGCCCGCCGATGTCCAACGCGATATCCGCCGGCAGGTCCCCGGGATTCTGGATATCCACTCACCTGTCAACCCCGGAGAAGCATCATGAATTTGGTCCGGCAGGTTGCCGAGATGCAAGCCTATACCGAGGCGGCTACCAGTGGGCTGTACGCCAAGCAATCCGGGCTGGTCGGCAAATACGACAACGTCCGGAAACTGTGGGAAGACGAGATCACCCGCATCTTCCTCCGACCCCACCTGGAACGCCTGATCGACCGCAAAGTGTCGCAGATGCAGCGGGTGCGGATCATGGATCTGGGTTGCGGCAGCGCCGATGGATTTGAGCTGCTGACCGGCATCCGCCGCCGCGATGCGGACCTGCAGGATTTCGAAATCACCTTGCTGACCCCGGCGGTCCTGGGCGGTTACCACGGCGTGGATCTCAACGAGGAACTGATCAATCAGGCGCGGTACCTGTACGGCGACTACGGCAAACTGACCTTCGAACAAGCCGATTTCTCCCGGGGACTGCCGCTGGCTCCCGACCAGAAACCTTACGATCTCTATTTCACCTCCTACGGCACCTGCTCCCACTTTCATGACGACGAGGGGTTGGTCCGCCTGCTGGCCGAGATTGCCGAACGGACGCGGGACCACTGCCTGATCGTCTGCGACTGGTTGGGGCGATATTCCTACGAATGGCAGACGCTGTGGTCCAACGACTTGGGGGAAAACCCCGTGATGGATTACGTCGTGTCGTACATCTACGACAAGGAAGAGCGGGAGCGGCGGCGGGACGAACTGCAGCACCTCCGGCTGCGATTGATGACCCGGCAGGAAGCGGAAGCGATGGTCCGGGAAGCCGGGCGTCGGGCCGGGGTTCCGATCCGCAAACTCCAGTTCTTCGATCGGTCCGTGCTGACCGGCCGCCACATGGACACCGCCGACTACAATCCGCACGCCCCGGCGCTACGGCAAGCGGTCAATTCGTTGCACGAGCCCAATATCCGGACGGACCTGAATCTGCTGGTGTTCGATTACGTCCCCAAGCCGGGGTTCGACTTCGTCAATGACTATTTCGAGCATTTGCAGATGTGCTGGAACATGCTGGTCACCTATGTGGAGGAGTTGATGCTGAAGTACGACGAGGCGACTCAGCAATACCGGTCGTCGCCGCGTTCGATTCCCGCCTCCTATCCCCAGCCGCTGCAAGAGATGATGCAGCGGATGCGGCGAGTGGTGGAGGGGACGGCTTGGCTGGGGTACGGCCTGCCCCGGGAGAACATCATCGAACCGCAACTGGGCTTCGCCCTCCGCCACCTGGCAATCAATCTGCAGCAAGGTTTCGGCTGCGCCCACGGGCTGGTCGGGATCTTCGAAGTGGACAAGACCGCCACGTCC
>SLEY01000406.1 GCA_007124535.1 Planctomycetaceae bacterium | reverse complement strand
GGACCGGCCTGAATTCCATTTGTCCAGCGGTGCCGCCTTTGCAGCAAGCCGCCATTCCACTATCTTGTGCCTGCCCACGGAATGTGCCGGTACAGTAGTAGCCTGTTTTATGCCAGCCTGTACCACGAATACGGGCGGTTTCCTGCTTCGCGCTTGATCTGGAGGACTTTCCCATGGACTATCGCCGAATCATTCCCTGTTTGGACGTCAAGGACGGGCGGTTGGTGAAGGGCGTACGTTTTGTGGATCTTCGCGATGTGGGCGATCCGGCGGAGAATGCGGCGGCCTACAGCGAAGCGGGAGCGGATGAACTGGTGTTCCTGGACATTACGGCCAGTTCGGAGAATCGGGCGACGATGCGGGCCGCTGTTGAGCGGACGGTGCAAGGGATCTCCATACCGTTGACGGTGGGAGGCGGGATCCGTCATGTCGATGACATCCAAGCCCTGTTGGACGTCGGGGTTGACAAAATATCCCTTAATACGGCTGCCGTGAACGAACCGGAACTGGTGGAGCAGGCGGCAAAGCGGTTCGGGTCGGAACGGGTTACCGTGGCGATCGATACCCGGACGCACGAGGGATTGGAGTCGGGCTTTGAGGTGGTGATCCGCGGTGGCACGCAAGCGACCGGACTGGACGCCGTCGCCTGGGCTCGGCAGGTCGAGCAGTTGGGCGCGGGCACGCTGCTGCCGACCAGCATGAACACGGACGGGAATCAGACGGGTTATGATCTGCCGATGACCCGGGCCATTGCGGACGCGGTGAGGATTCCGGTGATTGCCTCGGGGGGCGCGGGCAAGTTGGAGCATTTGGCCGAGGCGATTTTGGAGGGCCATGCGGATGCGGTTCTGGTCGCTTCGATTGCCCATTTCGGCACATTTACCATTAGACAGATGAAGGAGTATCTGGCCTCGCAGGGGATTCCCGTGCGGCGGGACGCTTAACCACATGAGGGCCTTTCGGGGGGATTAAGGGGGTCGCAACGAATGAATTACGCGGATTTTTTGGAGCAGGTGGCGATCGACCTGCGCGAGGCGGTGGGCGACAGCCGAGCCATCAACGCCTTGAGCGGGGGAGTGGACAGCGCGGTGGTTACGGTTCTGGGGCACCGGGCGCTGGGAGATCGCTTGAAGACGATCTTTGTGGACAACGGTCTGATGCGTGAGGGCGAGCCGGAGCGGGTAGTATCTACGTTCGGGGAGATGGGCATTCCGGTGGAGCGGATCGATGCCCGGGCGGAGTTCCTGGACGCGTTGGCGGGGCGGACGGATCCGGAGGAGAAGCGGCGGGTGGTGACCGAGTCCTTTTACCAGGGGGTGTTTGGCCGCGTGGTTCGGGAAAGCGGAGCACGGAGCTTGCTGCACGGGACGATCTTGACGGACATCGAGGAGACGTTGGCGGGGATCAAGCGGCAGCACAACATTTTGGTCCAGTTGGGCATCGATCCCGAGCAGGAGTATGGTTACCAGGTATTGGAGCCGTTACAGACATTGCGGAAGGATGAGGTCCGGGCGTTGGCCCGGCATTTGGGGATGGGGGCGGAATTGGCCGAGCGGATTCCGTTTCCTGGCCCCGGCTTGGCCACCCGGATTGTCGGGGAGGTGACGCCCGAGCGGCTGGCGACGATCCGCGCGGCGACGGCGATTGTGGAGGAGGAGTTGGCGACCAGTGGCGCTTTTCAGTATCTGGCGGTGTTGCTTGAGGACAAAGCGACGGGGATACGGGCGGGTTGCCGCGAGTTTGGTCAGATCATTGTGGTGCGATGTGTGGACAGCCGGGACGCGCGCGAGGCGACGGCGGTCGAGTTGCCTTGGCCAAAGTTGCAGCAGATTTGCGGGCGGATCACGGAGTTGCCGGGAGTCAACCGGTGCCTGTACGATCTGACCCCGAAACCTCCGGCGACGATTGAATACGTTTAACATCAACAGGAGCAGCGACGGTGCCGAAACGGAACGATTTACGCAAAGTGATGATTATCGGTTCGGGTCCGATTGTGATCGGTCAGGCCTGTGAATTCGATTATTCGGGGGCTCAAGCGTGCAAGGCGTTGGGCCAGTTGGGTTACGAGATCGTGCTGGCCAATTCCAACCCGGCGACGATCATGACGGATCCCAGCATGGCGGATGCGACGTACATCGAGCCGCTGACGGCGGAGCGGATGACAGCGATCCTGGCCCAGGAGCGGCCGGATGCCTTGTTGCCCAACCTGGGCGGTCAGACGGGATTGAATCTGTGCGCGGAACTGGCTCGTCGCGGAGTACTGGAGGAGTACGGCGTCGAGGTGATCGGGGTGCCGACCGATGCGATCCAGCGGGGCGAGGACCGGCAGGCGTTTAAGGACACGATGGAGCGGTTGGGCATCGAGATGCCGCGCAGCGAGATTGCCAGCACGCTGGAGGAAGCGGAGCGGGTGACCCAGCGGATCGGTCTGCCGGCGGTGGTGCGTCCCGCCTTTACCCTGGGTGGCACCGGCGGGGGGTTGGTGTATAACTTGGACGAATTGCGGGCGACCGTGGCGCGAGGCCTGGCGGCCAGCATGATCGGCCAGGTGTTGATCGAGGAATCGGTCGAGGGTTGGGAGGAGTTGGAGGTCGAGGTGGTCCGGGATCTGAAGAATCAGTTGATCTCGGTGTGCTTTATCGAGAACGTCGATCCGATGGGAGTCCACACGGGCGATTCGTACTGTGTGTCTCCGATGCTGACGATCGCTCCCGAATTGCGCGAGCGGCTGGAGAAGGTTTCCCATGCGATTGTCGAAGCGATCGGGGTGACGGGGGGGACGAACGTGCAGATGGCCCACGATCCGCAAACGGGCCGGTTGCTGATCATCGAGATCAATCCGCGCACCTCCCGCTCGTCGGCTTTGGCTTCCAAGGCGACGGGTTTCCCGATCGCCCGGCTGTCGGCCTTGCTGGCCAGCGGGATCACGTTGGACGAGATCCCGTACTGGCGGGACGGCACGTTGGAGAAGTACACTCAGTCGGGTGACTATGTGGTGGTCAAGTTCTGTCGCTGGGCGTTCGAGAAATTTCCCAGCCTGCCGGACCGGTTGGGCACGCAGATGCTGGCGGTCGGGGAAGTGATGAGTCTGGGGCGGACGTACCAGGAGTCGTTGCAGAAGGCGATCCGTTCGGTGGACATCGGCCGGCACGGGCTGGGATTTGCCCGCAACTTTGCCGAACTGTCCCTGGAGGAGTTGCTGGCGCGGCTGGCCCAACCCAGCAGCGAGCGCCAGTTCCTGATGTACGAGGCCTTGCGCCAAGGGGCTTCGGTGGCCACGCTGTTCGAGAAGACGCACATCAAACCTTGGTTCATCGAACAGATGAAGGAACTGGTCGAAGAGGAGCAGGAGATCCTGCGTCACCGGGGTCAGCGATTGCCCGACGACCTGCTGATCCGGGCCAAGAAGCACGGCTTTGCCGACCGTTATCTGGCGGAGTTGCTGGAAGTGGAGGAGCAGGCGATCCGTGCTTGGCGGAAGGAGTTGGGGCTGGTTCCCAGCTACCATCCGGTGCGGGTCAGTGGGGTCGAGCAGGCGGAGTATTACTATTCCAGTTTTCACGGGAAGGACGAGGCGCCGGTGGCCGAGGGCCGCAAGGTGATGGTCTTGGGGGGCGGTCCCAACCGCATCGGCCAGGGGATCGAGTTCGATTACTGTTGCGTGCATGCCGCCTTCGCCCTGCGCGAGCAGGGGGTCGAGTCGATCATGGTGAACTGCAATCCGGAGACCGTCTCGACGGACTACGACACGGCCGACCGCTTGTATTTCGAACCGTTGACGGTGGAAGAGATTCTGGGCATCTACGAAAAGGAAAAGCCGGAGGGCGTGATCGTCCAATTCGGGGGCCAGACGCCGCTGAACATCGCCAACGATCTGGCCGCCGCGGGCGTCCGCATCCTCGGCACCTCGACCGATGCCATCGATCTGGCGGAGGATCGGGACCGCTTCCGCCAGATCATGCGGAAACTGGGCATTCCCGAGCCGGAATCCGGCATGGCCAGCACGCTGGAGGAAGCGCTGGTGATCGCCGACAAGATCGGGTATCCGCTGATCGTCCGTCCTTCGTTCGTGCTGGGAGGCCGGGCGATGGAGATCGTCTACGACGCGGACATGCTCAAGCATTATGTGGCCGCGGCCGTGGACGTCTCGCCCGAGCGGCCGATCCTGATCGAACGCTTCTTGGAGAATGCGATCGAGGCGGAGGCCGATGCGATCGCCGACGGGCGCGATGCCTTCGTGCCGGCCGTGATGGAGCATATCGAATTGGCCGGCATCCACTCGGGCGATTCGGCCTGTGTGATCCCGCCGGTCAGCATCTCCGAAAAGCATCTGGAGACGATTGCCGACTACACGCGGAAGATCGCCATCGAGTTGAACGTCGTGGGGCTGATCAATGTACAGTACGCCATCTTCCGGGACATGGTGTACATCCTGGAAGCGAATCCTCGAGCCTCGCGGACCGTGCCGTTGGTGTCCAAAATCTGCGACGTCCAGATGGTGCACCTGGCAACGCAGGTGATGCTGGGCAAAAAGCTGGACGAACTGGACCTGAAGCATCGCAAGATCCCGCATTTCGGGGTCAAGGAGGCCGTGTTCCCGTTCAACATGTACCACGGGGTCGATCCGGTGCTGGGACCCGAGATGCGTTCGACGGGCGAGGTGCTGGGGTTGGCGGATTCGTTCGATCTGGCGTTCTTCAAGGCCGAAGAGGCCGCTCAACCGCCCCTGCCGCAGGAGGGTACGGTGCTGATCACGGTGGCGGATCGCGACAAGCCCGAGGTGGTGGCGGTCGCCCGCCGCTTTGCCGAACTCGGCTTCCGCATCCGGACCACGCAGGGCACGCATGCCCTGCTGGCCCACCATGGCATCCACTCGGAGCCGATCTTGAAGATCGCCGAAGGGCGTCCGAATATCGCGGATGCGATCGTCAACGGCGAGATCCAGTTGGTGATCAACACCCCGCGGGGCAAAGTCGGCCAGCTGGACGACTCGTACATCCGCACCACGGCCATTCGCCGCAAGGTGCCCTACATCACCACCTTGGCCGCGGCACATGCGGCAGCCAAGGGCATCGCCGCCTGCCGCGCGGGCCACGGCCAGGTTCGCAGCCTGCAGAGCTACCACGCAGCGATCTCGTAGTGCCGCACGTATCTGAGGTAGCGCATGAGCGAACAGCAGCAGTTTCTGGACGTGATCGACCGGGACGAGGCCGAGCGGCGGTTCCGCGCGGTGCTGCGGAGCGAGCCGTTGGGCGAGGAATCCCGACCGCTGGCCGAAGCCCTGGGAGCGGTGCTGGCCCGGAACGTGGTGGCGGCGGTCGATGTGCCGGCTTTCGATCGCTCCAACTTCGACGGCTTTGCCCTCCAGGCCGCGGCGACCTATGGAGCCAGCGAGGAGCAGCCGCGACGTTTGCAACTGCTGCCGGAAGCCATCGCCACCGGTACCGCGCCGCGCGGGCAGGTGGGAGCGGATGCGGCCGCGGCCATCGCCACCGGCGGGATGCTGCCCCGCGGGGCCGATGCGGTGGTGATGATCGAGCATACGGACGTCGAAGGCCAGCAACTGCGGGTCCGCCGCGCCGTCACGCCGGGCGGCGGGGTCACTTTCGCCGGCACGGATATCGCCGCCGGCGAAACCGTCCTGCGCCGCGGCGACGTGCTGACCAGCCGCGAGACCGGCGTGCTGGCGGCGATCGGAGTGGACCGCGTCCCGGTCTGGCGGACGCCCCGCGTGGCGGTGATCTCGACCGGCGACGAGATCCTGCCGCCGGGCCAGCCGATGCAACCGGCACGGATCTACGACAGCAACTCGCGCATCCTGGCCGACGCCCTGACCGAATCCGGGGCCCAGCCCGTCGAGTTCGGGATCGTTCCGGACGACCTCAGCCAGCTTCGACAGGTGCTCGCCCGGGCACTGGACGCGTGCGATGCCGTGCTGTTGTCCGGGGGCACGAGCAAAGGACAGGGCGATTTGTGCTATCGCGTGGTCGCCGAACTGCAGGATCCCGGCATCGTCGTGCATGGCGTCGCCCTGAAACCTGGTAAACCGATCTGTCTGGCGGCCAGTCGGGGCAAGCCGGTCGTGATCCTGCCCGGCTTTCCGACCTCGGCCATCTTCACCTTCCACGAATTCGTGGCGCCCGTCATCCGGCAACTGGGCGGCCGGACGGCCGAACCGCGAGCGACGGTCCAAGCCCGGTTGGCCGTGCCCGTACGCGCGGAGATCGGTCGGACCGAATACCTGCTGGTCGGACTGGTTCCGACCGCGGAGACTCAGGAAGCTCCCCGGCGGCTGGCAGCCTATCCGATGGGCAAAGGCTCGGGGTCGGTCACCACCTTCAGCCGGGCGGACGGTTTCGTCACCCTCGACCGGCATCAGGAACGCGTCGAGGCGGGCACGCTCGTTCCGGTCCAGCTGCTGGCCCGCGATCTGCAACTGGCCGATCTGGTCGTGATCGGCAGCCACTGCGTCGGTCTGGACTACCTGTTGGGATTGCTACAGTCGGCCGGCTATCGCAGCAAATTCCTGGCCGTGGGTTCCACCGGGGGACTGGAGGCCGCTCGACGCGGCGAATGCGACCTCGCCGGAATCCATCTGCTGGACCCGAAAACCGGCGTTTACAACCAACCGTTCCTCGTCCCGGGAATGGAACGGCTGTCCGGATACGGCCGCCTGCAGGGCGTCGTCTTCCGGCCCGGAGACCCGCGTTTCGAACACCGCTCGGCACGCGACGCCGTCCAAACCGCGCGGACCGACCCGGAGTGTGTGATGGTCAACCGCAACGCCGGCAGCGGCACGCGGATCCTGATCGACCAGCTGTTGGAAGGGGCTCAACCGGCCGGCTATGCCGTCCAAGCGAAGAGTCACAATGCGGTGGCGGCGGCGGTGAGCCAGAGCCGCGCCGATTGGGGCCTGGCCATCCGTAATGTGGCCCGAGCCGCCGGGCTGGGGTTCCTGCCACTGACCGCCGAGCGCTACGATTTCGTCGTACCGAGCCACCGCAAGCATCGCCCGCCCGTGCTGGCTTTCGCCCAACAACTGGCCGACCGCCAAGTCCGCCAGACGCTGGCCGAAATGGGCTTCCTCACGACAGACCACCCGGACGAATCACTACCGGTTGACTGACGCAACCCGCACGAAATCATCTACCGCGCTCGCGCTCGGCGAGACCGCGTTCGGCGAGGGTCTCTGACCCCGCCGAAACCGAAACATTCGGTCGGCCGATTGGCTCGGTCAGAGACCGGCCACATCGCTACAGGGTGACTGAGAGGGTGCGAGCGCTACAACGTCCCATCGCCCGTGACTCGCGACGACTGCCGAAAACCCCAGCTGACGATGAAGAAGATGTCGAACAGGAAACAAAACCAGCTCCACCGAGCTGTAGTCAGCATATCGGTAGGACGGGTATTCCTGCCTTAGGGAGGCCGACTTGTTTTGCCCATGCTCGAAGCGTATACTGCGCGAGGCGGTCAACCGGCTGGAGGAGGTACGAGATGAAAATACCGGAGTCATGTAGGGCGTGGAAGGCGAAAATGAGGTCCGGCGAGCGGCAGCGCCGCATCCTCGACAACCTGTTCCGGGATGACTGCGTTGACGAAGAAATCACAAACGAGTTCTTCAGGAGGCTGGCGGAGAAAGGTGCCCCGAAAGACGCCCATGACGCCGAAAGCTCAGCTTTTGAAGTGATTATCGCTGCCCCGGATTCTTTCGTCTGCCAACGTACACCGGTTCCGGAGGATGTGTCTGTTAAACCGTTTCGCGTCGGCGATGGGAAATGAGGCGAATTGCATGATCACGATCCCGCAGGCTTTCGAGCGTATCAGGGAACTTTCCGAGGCGGAAGTCCGGGAATTGACAACGAATCGTTTGCT
>SLEY01000507.1 GCA_007124535.1 Planctomycetaceae bacterium | reverse complement strand
GCAGCGACGCGTTTCAGCCGCGGTTTGGTCCACATCATGCCGGTCGACCACGCCTTTCGCTATGTGCTGACCCCCGGTGCGGAGCCGGAGACCCTGCTGGACAGCCGCCGCTCGCGTGTGGTTCCGGGCGAAACCGTCACGGTGCTCGGCCAGGAAGAGCACACGTTCCAAGTGCCGGAGGACGCGCAGCCGGGCCAGCAGATTTGGCGTGCCTTCGAAGACGCCTGGATCGATTTCCTCGTCACCGAACCGACCGACTAGTGCCGCGAATCGCAATTGATAGGCCACCAAGCCCGTGAAGTTCCATGCTATGCCTCCCCGTAGGCTGGGCATTCAATCGAATGCCCCCGGCTTGTCCGGGGGATGGTTACGCTCCTTGCTATGCGTGAAACGCCCCCTGGGCAAGCCGGGCCACCCAAGAGAAACAAGGGGAGCGAGCGGGAGGTAGCGAAGAGCGTGAGCCCTCCCCCGGGCAAGCCGGGGGCATCCGGGAGAGTCGTGTTATGTACCGTCAATTGCGATTGGCGGCACGAGGAAGACGGTCACCGGTTGTGGAAATCGGTCGCTCGACCGGGTACGTTGGAGGTTGGGACCGGTGGCGTGGGCTGCCGGGATGGAATGGAGGTGGGGAGGAGCCACCGAATCGAGATCGTGCTTGTGCCGCGCCCCCGCAAGGGGAGCTGGCCAAATGCGGTTCGGTCATGTCCGCCCCTGCGGTGGGTACTAGCGATGGGAGGTCGATCGTGATTCACCTAAACCGTCTCGTGGAACGTGCCGGATTGATCGCGGCGATGGCGTTGGCCATCACTTGGGGGGGCTTTGCTGTAAACGCTGAGGACGCCGAGCGCATTCAGCCGTGGGCGGAGAACCCCTTTTACTGGCAGTATCAGGGGCAACCGGTGTTGCTGGTCGGCGGCAGCCGGCAGGACAACCTGTTCAACCATCCGGAAGGCCTCCAGGAACATTTGGACACGCTCGCTCGTGCCGGCGGCAACTACGTGCGCAACACCATGTCCGACCGGAACCCGGAGAACCGTTACGCCTTTGCCCGGCGCGAGGACGGACGTTACGATCTGGACCAGTGGGACGCGGAGTATTGGGAACGTTTCGACGATTTTCTGCGGATGGGTTACGAGCGGGACATCATCGTGCAGATCGAGGTGTGGGATCCTTGGGATCTGTTCGCCTCGGAAGCCCCGTTGGGCTATGGCCCGGAGAACCGGGGCTGGGAATCGCACCCCTACAATCCGCGGAACAATGTCAACTATACGGCGGAGGAATCCCATCTGGCGGAGGAAATCGACTACTACTCCGGCTCCACGCCCAGCCGCCATGCGTTTTTCCACACCGTACCCGCCATGGACGACAACGAAGTGGTCCGCCGGTACCAGGAAGCCTTTGTGAACCGCATGCTGGATTTCAGCCTGAAGTACCCCCACGTGCTGTACTGCATGAACAACGAGATCGGCGAAGACCCCGAATGGGGCCGCTACTGGGCGCGCTTCGTTCGCCGGCGTGCGGAGCGTGAAGGCGTGGCTGTCTATCTGGCCGACATGCGGCGGAACTCGAACTTCGATTCGGCAGAACAGATCGCATTGCTCCACGACGACGAGCACTACGATTTCTTCGAAATCTCGCAGAACAACGTCCACCGCGGCCAGCATCACTTCGACCAGATCCAAGCCGTCCGAGGCCGAGTGCGGGACGCTCCCAAGCCGCTGAACAACGTGAAGATCTACGGCGGCGAGGGCCATGGTTGGACGGGGGGCGAGCTGGAAGCCACCCGGCGGATGTGGCGGAATGTCATCGGCGGTCTCGCCAGTTCGCGTTTCCACCGGCCCGGGCCCGACGACCGGCCCTTCGGCATCGGCGCCAATGAACTGGCCCTGGCCCACATCCGCAACGTCCGGACGGTCATGGAGGAGGTCGGCTGGCCTCATATCGAGCCCGACCTGGACTTCGTCGTGCACGTGCCCGATGTCGCGGCGGCGGTGCAGCGCCGAAAAACGCATGTCGCCTATACGCGGAGCCGGGACGGGCGAGCGCGCCTGTACGTCAACGGTCAGGAAGCGGCGGCCGAAGAACTCGGCGGCCGGCTGGTAGGGGACCCCGCCATGCGACTGGCGCTGGGGAACGAATTCACCCGGGACCGGGATTGGCTGGGCACGTATCACGGCGTGGCGGTTTACGACCGAGCGCTGGACGCGGCGGAAATCGCGGACCATCATGCGGCCGGCGCCCCGGTGCACTCGGACGGGCTCCAGGTCCGCTACGCCTTTGACGAAGGGCAAGGCGAAGTCGTCCGCGACCTCTCGGGCCGAGTACCCGCCCTCGATCTTCACATCGGCGACGCGGGAGCGACCACGTGGCGCGAGAACGGGCTGGAACTCCACGGTCCGGTCCTGATCGCCACGCCAGACCCCGCGAAACGGCTCACCGCCGCGGTCCAGCAGAGCAACGCCTTGACACTGGAAGCGTGGATCACGCCCGGCCAGACCCATCAAACCGGCCCGGCGCGGATCGTGACCTTGTCCGCCGATCACGTCACCCGCAATTTCACACTCGGGCAACTGGGCACGACCTACGAGATGCGGCTGCGCACTACGGCCACGTCCGCCAACGGCCTTCCGGCCGTGCAAACCCCCACCGACACGCAGGCGTCGGTTGCCGCCGCCAAAGCGCCGGACGGCAGCAGCGCCGTGATCTTCCTCACCGGCGGCGGACTGCTGGAGGTGGACCTGGAGCCATTCCGGGAGGGACTCCAAACGACATGGTTCAATCCGCTCACCGCGGAGCGGCGCGAGGCGGCGCCCCGCGATGACGGCTACTTCCAATCCCCCTCCCGAGAGGATTGGGTGCTGCTGATGAAATGAAACCATCCCCCCTCCCGGGGCGGTCACTGAAACGCGATCAGTCGGCGGAAAACGACCGCGCCGGGAGTCGGCCACCGATCCTCTAGGCCCATCCCTGCCAAAGAATTTACTCGTGCCGCAAAGCTTCGATCGGGTCCATGTTGGCGGCCCGGATGGCCGGGTAGATGCCGAAGACGATCCCCACAGCCACCGAAATCCCGAACGCGATCGGAATCGACTCGTGAACCACCACGGGAGTCAACGTCTGGACCACTTCCGGCAGCGTGTTCACGAGGGAGGGGCGATAGTCCATCAAGAGGCTCCGGGTCCCGTTGACCAGCGGGGGACAGAGGAACCCGAGTCCCACGCCGACCAGGCCTCCGACCACCGACAAGGAGATGGTTTCGACCAAGAACTGGGTGACGATATGCGTGCGCGTCGCCCCCAGCGCACGCCGGATGCCGATCTCTCGCGTCCGCTCGGTGACCGTCGCCAGCATGATGTTCATGATCCCGATCCCCCCAACCAACAACGAGATGGCCGCGATCAGGCCCATGAAGACCATGAACATCAGCCGAGTGACGCGTGCCTGCTCCAACAGTTCTTCGGGCACCACCACCGCGACGTCTTGCCGATACCGTTTCGGCTCATCGGATCGGGAGGACGATGAAGTTTCCTCCGAAGACGACGCGTTGATCGGTAATCCCAGCGTGACACGAACCAGATCGGCCGTCGGGCGGACGTCGTTGACCGAGTGGACTCGCAACGTGATCTGATCCAACTGGATCCTTTCGGCCGACATGGTGCTGCCGCGCCGAGTCACGACGAAATCACCGATTCGCTGCTGGAGAGTGCTGATCGGGATGTACATGTCCTCCGAGAAATCCTGCGCGCTGAGCGACCCCCCGATCGCGGCGGTCGGGTTGCGATGCTTCAAGACCCCGACCACTTCGAAGAAATCCCGGCTTTCCGCCAGGTACACACGGCGGCCGATCGGGTTCTCGTAAGGAAACAACCGCTCGGCCAACCGCCCGGCCAGCACGCAGTAGCTGTGCTTCTCCCGCACATCGGCGTCCGTGATGAACCGCCCGGCCCGCAATTCCAACCGCGTCACCTCCGCATACTCCGGAGTACAACCCACCAGACGGCCATCCACCGCATCCCGCCGCCCGTGGCTGATCTGCCGGCGAACTTCGCGAATCGGCAGGGCGCTCCGCAAGGTGGGGATCGTTTCCACCAGACGCGTGAATTCCTCCCGCTTCAAACCGTACGGGACCGGCCCGCTGAACCCGGTGGTGACCTCGCTGGGCGGGCGGATGCTGCGGACAATGATGTTGTCCGCACCCAAGCCTTCGATCTGACGCTGGGCCTCCTGGCTGATCCCCTCGCCGATCGCCACCAACCAAATCACACTGGTTACGCCAATCAATATACCCAGAATGGTCAGCAGCGAGCGCAGGGGATGCACCAGCAGGCTCTTGGTACCCAGAATCCAAGTTCGCAGCCAACACATGGCAATGAAAACTCCTCACCGATCCGAATTCAAACGGGAACAGGGCACCTCATTATACACCGTTGGCGTGCGAAGTCCCGGCCGTTTTTGAAACAACCACATCGGGCTATAATATTTCCATCGAAAGAACCGGTGGGGATTGACGGGGCCGCAGGGGCTGTTAGGCTCTGATAGACGGGCCTTTGGCAGTACCCACTCACAGGAGCAACCGCCATGAACGTAATGGATGCCATCTGCACGCGTCGCAGCGTGCGTTCCTATGCGAGCGATCCGCTTCCGCCCGAGGTATTCGAACGGATGCGCCAAGCTTTACGGCGGGCCCCTTCCGCTTGCAACAACCAGCCTTGGCATTTCATCCTGGTAACCGAGGGGCCGCTTCGGCGGGAGTTGGCGGCGGCCTCGAATGGCCAGAACTGGATGGCCGACGCCCCGCTGACCGTGGTCGGGTGTGCCCTGCCGGATCAGGCTTACCAGCGGATGGGCGGCTACGGCAACAGTGCCGATCTTGATGTCACGATCGCGTTGGACCACCTGACTTTGGCCGCCGTGGCCGAAGGGCTGGGGACCTGCTGGATCGGAGCGTTCGACGAAGGCCGAGTCAAAGCGTTGTTAAACGTTCCCGCACACGCCAAAGTGGTGGCCATGACGCCGCTGGGCTATCCCGCCTCGCCGGACTTGAACCGGCCGCTTGAGCCGGGGAAGCGGAAGGACGAATCGGCCGTTTTCAGCGGCAACCGCTTCGGCGAAGCGCTGCCGGAAGCCTCGGCGTGATTTCGTTTCCCAAGTGCCCTTCGCCCATTACGATCGCCGTGTCACGCGAGTGTCGCAAATCCCAAGTGACCTTGCAGTGCGGCGGCTCGACGCCGCTTTCCTTGGGAGTCCACTTGGTATTTTCTACGAGAGGGCTTGGAGAAGCGGAGAGAAGAAAAGGGAGAACGGCAGAGAGGGAAAGAGAAAGGCGTAGCCAAAGCGGCGTCGAGCCGCCGCACTCCAAGGAAACCGGTCGGAGGGGGTGACGATGTGGGGAAACGCGGAAAAACCTTTGGGATTGGCGGTCAAAGCGCTGGTCCGCGACGAACGGGGCGCGGTCCTGGCCCTCCGCCGGTCGCGTACCGTGCACCAGTTCCCCCAGGCGTGGGATCTGCCGGGCGGGACGGTTGAGCCGGGTGAGAGTTTCGATGCGGCGTTGCTGCGGGAGATTCAGGAAGAGACCGGTTTACAAGTCGCATTGACCGGACTGGCCGGGGCCATGGAGTACGAAGCCCCCGCGGCCCGGCTGGCGGTGCTGGTCCTCAAAGCCCGCTGCACCGGTGGCGAACTCCGACTCAGCCCCGAACATGACCTCTTCGCTTGGCTGCCGCCAACCCGGCTTTCCTCCTGGGACTTCCGCGGACAATTGGGCCGCTTCATCGCCGACTACTGTCAAAGGCCCGCGTGACCCGGGCGGGCGAGGGTAAGACGGCCGACTCGTGCGGCATTAGGGAATCAGGAGCCCGGCGATGCAAGCGGTCATGAATGCCGCCAGCGTGCCGGCGACCAGCGCCCGCAAGCCGTAGCGGGCGATGTCCGCTCGCCGCGAAGGCACCAGGGAGCCGATGCCACCGATCATGATGGCCACGGAACCGAAATTGGCGAAACCGCACAAGGCATAGGTGGCGATGGTAAAGGATCGAGGCGAGAGTTGCTGTTGCATGGCGGTCAGGTCCACGTAGGCCAGGAATTCGTTCAAGATCGTCTTTTTCCCCAACAGCATGCCGACGTCGGCCGCATCGGCCCAATCGACTCCCATCAGCCAAGCCAGCGGTCGGAGCGTCCAGCCCAGGACACGTTCCAGCGACAGCGGTTCGCCGGCGACCGCCGGCAGCAGGGCCAAACTCCAGTTCACCAGGGCCACCAGCCCGATAAAGGCGATCAGCATGGCCCCGACGTTCAAGGCGAGCGTCAAACCTTCGCTGGCGCCGCGGCAAGCGGCGTCGATCATGTTCGCATCGCTGCGCGGCACCTCGACGCGCACCACGCCTTTGGTCGGGGACAATTCGTCTTCCGGCACCATGATCTTGGCCACCACCAGCGAGGCGGGGGCCGACATCAGCGAAGCGGCCAGCAGGTGTCCGGCGTCGGCCCCCAGACCGACATAGGCTGCCATGACGCCTCCGGCGATGGTCGCCATCCCTCCCGTCATCATCGCCATCAGCTCGGAACGGGTCATCGTTGCCAGGTAGGGCCGGATGACCAGGGGGGACTCGGTCATGCCGATGAACACGTTTGCCGAGGCGCTTAAGGATTCGGCGCCCGACGTGTCCATCACCCAGACCATCACGCGAGCCATGAATTTGACCACCAGCTGGAGCAGGCCCAAGTGGAACAGGATGGCGGTCAATGACGAGACGAAAATGATCGTGGGCAGTACGGAGAAGGCGACCAGATGTTCCTGGAAATCGGGTCCGAAGACGAACCTTGCACCTTCGTCGGAGAATGCCAGCACCTGGGTGATGGCCATTCGAGCGGCATCGAATACCGCCCGGCCGGGGATGGTGCTGAGCAACAGCCAGCCGAGCAGGAACTGCATTAGCAACCCGCTGGCGATCAGCCGCCAATTCATCCGCCACCGATTCTCGGACAACAGCCAAGCGAGCAATAGCATCACCGCCAGGCCGCCCAGACTGATCACTCGTTCCATCGCCTCCTCCACCTCCCTCGAACGTGGCAAGAACGGCTGGCAGGGGGCTCGCCGCAGGCTCCCGCTTCCGCACCAGCCAGTCCGCCGACCAGGAACTCCTCTCCGGCGGCCCGCGATCCGAACCGCCGGTTATGGTAACCCTCGTGTCATTGGACCACAACGGGAGAACAAAGGACTGGCGGATCCTGTTCGACACGGCGCGGCAGTACCGGGAAGGGTTCGATATCTACGGCGCGAAGAAGATCGATCGACACGATCCGCGCCCGTGGGGTTCTTTGTGGCTTTCGCTGTGGGGGATGCCGGGTTCCACGACGAGGGGGATTACGCGCCGACTCCTTTTTCGGTCGCGGCGCAGCCGCGTTATGATCTCCGGGATTTGAGAACTCCGGGGTTTGATTGGTAGTCCGCAGCAGGGCCTGCCGCCACGCGATTCGGCGGCCTTGCGGACGCCGATCCCGCCCTACGCGACTTTGGCCACGGAAGGCGACGACGGGGGAAGACGGCACGCGCCCGCGGCCGTTCCGGACATGGGTGGGCGCTCGGGACGCCAGCCGCGGGCAGAGCGTCGATGGTCGTGTTTTCTACCGCAGTTCGAATGCCAAGTGCGATCGGGGTGAGGTCGGGCGGAGCGGTGCCGCCGTCACGAATGGGACGCGCATTCGGTGGCAGTCGCTAATCGCCCGGAGCCTGATCGGGGGCGGGTTCCAGTTTGCCGAACAGGATCGTGCGCTGGTTGCGGCCGGAGATGGTCAGCCAGATGGCGCCGCGATGCTCTCGGAATGTGGGGTACTCGAAGGCGTCCGTGGTCTCGAAACGATACTTGCGCTCCCAGACGCGGG
>SLEY01000225.1 GCA_007124535.1 Planctomycetaceae bacterium | reverse complement strand
TTGTGTTGGGCCGCAAGCTCCACTGGGATCACAGCAAGCGCGAGATTGTGGGCGACGAATTCGCTCGCCGTTTGATGGGCCGTCCCGAACGATATCCCTACGTGATTTAGCGCACGATTCCTTCAGCAACTGACGGACGACGATTACTTTCCCCTCTTTTGATGAGGTTTATCACGATGGAGTTTGAAGAACTGACCCTTGACGTGCTGGTCGAGCAGATCCAGAGCACCAATCATGACGCGCGGGCAGCGGCTCGCGACGCGGCGGGCCAGGTAGGTGCGCCGGCCATAGCGCCGCTGGCGGAAATCGCTGTGGACGGGGAGTTCGAGATCGCGCGGGCGGCCAACCGGGCCATGCAGAACGTGGTCTATCACGCCGGGCGTCCCGGTGCGGCGGACGAAGCCGCGGCGGTGGCGGCGGAGTTGATCAAGTTGATTTCGGACGAACCGCCCTTGCAGTTCCGCCGCGATGTGCTGTGGATGACGTGGCAGATCGCGGGGGCCGAAGCGGTGGACCCGGTCGCCGCCTTGCTGCAGCATGAGCAGTTGCGCGAGGACGCGGTCATGTGTCTGGAGGGACTTCCGGTCGACGAGGCGGTCGAAGCGCTCAAGGCGGGTTTGGAAGCCGCTCCCGAGGATTTCCAACCGGCCGTCGCCCACGCCTTGCGCAAACGGGGCGTCGAGGTGCCGGACGTCCCGGACCTGCGACTCGTTCCCACCCGGGAGACCGAAGTCGCCCCGGTGGGCCGGCCGGTCACCTAGGCCGCTCATGATGATCGTTTCCCGGGTGGCCGGCGGCGCCGCCCGGGAAGCGGAGCCAGCAGTCAATCTTATGTGAAGCATGAAAGCTAAGGAGAAGCGATGAGTTTCAGGTTATGGGCGGTGTGGATGGCGGCGGGGTGCCTGTGGGTCGCAGGCTGTGCCCCCGAACCGGAGAGGGTGGTTCCTCCGCCGGAAACTCCCCCGGCGCCCGTGGTGGACGACCAGCCGGAACCGGACGAGCCCGTGGCCCTCTCGGAAGAGGCGCAGGCGGCCGTGGCCATGGTCGAGGCCTTGGACGGCCGAGTCCAGTACGATGAGGCGGGCCGCGTCATCGGCGTGGACCTGACCGCGCAGAGCATCTCGGACGAGGAGGTCGAGCCCTTGGCCGCCTTGACCGACCTCACCCAACTGGCCCTCCGCGGTTCGGAAATCAGCGATGCGGCCATGACGGTGATCGCCGACCTGAACCAGTTGCAGCGGTTGGAGTTGAGCTACACCAGCATGACCGACGAGGGCCTCCAGCAACTGGCGGCACTCCAAGCCCTGAACGAACTGTCGCTGCACCGCATGACCAGCATGACCAACGAAGCCTTGCAGGTCCTGCAGGAGTTGCCCGAGTTGGAGTACCTGTATTTGACGGACAACTATAACTGGTTCAGCGATACGGGGTTGGGCTATCTCGCCGAGTTGCCCCGCGTCCGCATGCTGGATGTCCGCGGCAGCGACATGATCAGCGACAGCGGCCTGGAGCCGTTGATCCAGATGGAGTCGCTGGTGGCCTTTCGGGTCCGTAGCCGGTCGGTGGGGGATATCGGCATGGAGTACTTGGCCCAGATGCCACAGTTGCGGACCCTGGCGGTCGAGGATTCTTTGGGTTTGAGCGATTACGGCATGGAGCATCTGGCGGCGCTGGAGCAGTTGGACGACCTGTCCGTGGCGCAAGCGTTCAATGTGACGGATGCCGGTTTGGAGCCGCTGGCCGGCCTGACCGAACTCCGCCGTCTGAATCTGCGCCGCCTTTCGCTCAGTGGCGAAGGCCTGAACCACCTGAAGGATCTCGACCAGTTGTGGGCCCTGGATATCGGGGGGACCGCGATCGTCGATTCGGCCTTGGAATACCTCCGGCAGTTCCCCAACCTGACCCGATTGAACCTGATGATGACCCCGGTCACCGATGCGGGCATGGAACCGCTGGCCGAACTCGACCAATTGACATGGCTGAGCCTCCGGCAGACATCGCTCACCGACGAGGCGGTCGAGCATTTGTCCCGGTTGACCAACCTGACGGAACTGGATGTCTCCGAGACCCAGGTGACCGAGGACGGTGTGGACCGGTTGCGTGAGGCACTTCCGCAAGCGGCCATCCAACACTGACCCGGGTTCCTCTTCGTTGGAAGGCAGCACGCATGCAGGTTCTCAAGGCCGTGATCACGGCAGCCGGGCCCGATCAGGACCGCCTGCCGTTACAGCGTTTTGTCGATCTGGACGGGAGCGAGAAATCCGCGTTGCAGATTGTGATGGAGGAGGTGCTGGCGGCCGGGGTCGAACAGATCGGTCTGGTGATCCGGCCGGGGGACCAGCCGCTCTATCGCGAGGCGGCGGGGGACAATGCGAATCTGGTGCATTGGATCGAACAGCCGGAGCCGCGTGGTTATGGGGAAGCCCTGTACCGGGCGGCCGCGTTTGTCGGCGACGATCCGTTCGTGCATCTGGTCAGCGACCACCTGTACATCAGTCACCAGCCGCAGCGCTGTGCCCGGCAATTGGTCCGGACCGCGCAGGCCACCGGGACCGCGGTCTCGGCGGTCCAGCCCACGCGAGAAGCCATGCTGCCCTACTACGGGGCGGTGGGCGGACGGCTGCTGGCCGGCCGCGCGGACCTCTACGAGGTCGAGCAGGTGCTGGAAAAACCGACCCCCACCCAGGCAGAACAGCAATTGATCGTGCCGGGCTTGCGGGCCAGTCATTACCTGTGCCTGTTCGGTATGCACGTGCTGACTCCCACGGTCATGGAGATCCTGGGCTCGCTGGTCCGCCAAGCGAGCGAGGAACCGGTGATGCTCTCGCCTGCCCTGCAAATCCTGGCGGGCCGCGAGCGCTACCTGGCCCTGATCCTGGAGGGGGCACGCTACAATATCGGCGTCAAGTACGGTTCCCTGATCGCCCAACTGGCGCTCACCTTGAACGGCGCGGATCGCGAGGAGGTACTGGCCCAGTTGGTCGAGTTGCTGGCCGCACGTTACCAAGGGATCGCTTGATCCCGCCGGGGTCCGCGGGGAAAGGGACGCGATGACGCATGCGTTGATTCGGATCATCACCAGCGACGCGGCGGAAGTTCGCGACCGATCGCTGGAATCGTTCTGCCGGGGGGCTTCGGCCGAGGCGTTGTTCGAAGCCTGCCGGGAACTGGACCACTTCCGCCGCCACTGCGATAACCTGTACCAGCGGGTCCGCAGCCTGTTCTTCTTGAGTGCCATCTACCGCTATCACCTTCCGGAACGGCTGGGCGACGTCCCTGCCCGCGTGCCCTACGAAGGCTTCCAGCAGTTGCTGAACCGGCGGTTCGAGGAGGCCATCGGGCGGTTTCTCGAGGCCCAGCGGAAAGGGGGTCCGAGCGACACGATCGCCAGCGCGCTGGCCGCCGCCTACCGCGAACTGGGATTCCAAACGCTGGCCAACCAGGTGCGGCACAGCGTCCGCTCGACCCGCGGCAATCAGTGGATGTTCCGGACCGGGCATCCCACCGATCATCCGCTGCGGATCGTGCCGCAGCTGAAGCAGGCGGACCCGGCGACTTCGTTGTTCCCCGTGCTGTGGCAGCGGAATCCGGTCCGCATGGATTTGTCGCACAGTGGGTGGAGCGACATTTTCTTTTTGGGCATGGATTTTCCGGAAGGGGCCCGCGTGCTGAACGTCTCGGTCGATCTGGGCGTCCGCGGCCGGGATGCCACGCCTGAACCGCCGATCGAGGTGTTCCTGCGGGTGATCGACCAACCGGTACTGCGATTGGTCAGTCTGGATCTGGATGCTCTGGCGGACGTCAGTTCGCTGGCCGAGGTCTTTGATTTCGCCCGGGATTACCTGGGCTTGCTCAAAGCCGGTCTGATCGCGGCCGGATTGATCCCCTCCGGTATGGAAGGGGCGCAACAACCGCTGCCCGAGGTGCTGAACCAGTTGGTCGGCCCCGGGCTGGGGTTGGAACTGGTCACCCGGGTGAATGGCATCCCCAAAGGGTCCCGGCTGGCGGTTTCGACCAACTTGCTGGCAGCCATCATTTCGGTGGCGATGCGAGCCACGGGGCAGATCGCCGGGCTGACCGGGGGGTTGAGCGAAAGCGAGCGGCGGACGGTGGCCGCGCGGGCCATTCTGGGCGAATGGCTGGGCGGGTCCGGCGGCGGATGGCAGGACTCCGGCGGCGTCTGGCCGGGGATCAAGATGATCCAAGGGGCCGCCGCCCAGCCGGGCGACCCGGAATGGGACATCAGCCGGGGACGCCTGCTGCCCCAGCACCGGCTCTATGATCCGAGCGAAGTGAGCCCGGAAACCCGGCAGACACTCTGCGACAGCCTCGTCCTGGTGCACGGCGGGATGGCCCAAAACGTGGGACCGATCCTGGAAATGGTCACAGAGAAGTACCTGCTGCGTAACGAGTCCGAATGGCAGGCCCGGCAGCGGGCCATCCGCCTGCTGGATCAAATCGACCAGCACCTGCGCCAGGGGCAGATCCGCCAGTTGGCCAAGACGACCCGGGAAAATTTCTTTGGGCCCCTGCAGGCCATCATCCCCTGGGCCTCGAACCTGTATACGGAAACCCTGATCACGCGGATCGGCCAGCAGTTCGGCGATTCGTTCTGGGGGTTCCTCATGCTGGGCGGCATGTCCGGCGGCGGGATGGGGTTCTTCTTCGATCCGGCCTGCCGAACCGCCGCCGAAACGGCGCTCCAGGAGTTGCTCGCCCAGACCAAGCAGGAATTGCAGGACGCGCTGCCCTTTGCCATGGAACCGGTGGTCTACAATTTCCGGATCAATGACCAGGGCACCTGGACCGAGTTGCTGGACCAGGATCGGGCGCTGATGCCGTTAAGCTACTACGCTCTGCTGGCGCCCCGCTGGCTTCGACAGGAATTCCACACCCTGCCGGCCGGCCGCCGGGCCGAGTTGTTGCAATTCACGGCCCGTTGCCGCCACGATCCGCGGATGAGCGGCGCCGCCTCGTTGCTGTTTTCGCGCCTGTTCCCACAAGCCGCCCCCCAAGAAACGGGCCATCAGAAGGAACTCGACCAACTCCTGCAGGAAAATGGCTTCGATCTGGAACTGCACGAACAAATTCGCCGGGATATGCTGGCCGGCCGGATCAGTCTGGCCCAAAACCGGCTGCCGGTCAGCACCGTCATCGAAGATGTGCGACCGGGTGACGTGGTGGACGGCGTCACCCGGGAGGATGCTCACGCCCGGGAACTCGGCACGGCCGCCTTGCAGGACGGTCAGGCAGCCGTGGTGACGCTGGCCGCGGGCGCCGGAAGCCGCTGGACCCAGGGCGCGGGCGTGGTCAAAGCCCTGCATCCCTTCTGCCGCTTCGATGGCGACTATCGAAACTTTATCGAAGTGCATTTGGCCAAGAGCCGCCGCACAGGCCGCCGGTTCGAAAGCGACGTGCCGCATGTGATCACCACCAGCTACCTGACCCACGCCCCGATCGCGGCGTTCGTCACGGGCCGCGCGGCCGCCGAACAGGCCCGCCTGTACCTCTCTCGCGGGCGTTCCGTCGGGCTGCGCATGATCCCCACCACCCGCGATCTCCGCTTCGCCTGGGAGGAAATGCCCCAGCAAATCCTGGACGAACAGGCGCAAAAAATGCGCGAAAGCCTGCACGCCGCCCTGATTCATTGGGCGGAAAACCGCGGGGGCGGAAATGACTATACCGACAACCTTCCCCTGCAATGCCTGCATCCGGTCGGCCACTGGTTCGAAATCGCCAACCTCCTGCGCAACGGAACCCTGAACCGCATGCTGCAACAGCGGCCGCAACTCCGCTACCTCCTGCTGCACAATATCGATACCCTGGGAGCCTGCCTCGACCCGCAGTTGCTGGGCCTCCACATCCGCAACGGGAATTGCCTGACGTTCGAAGTCATCGGGCGACGCATCGAGGATCAAGGCGGTGGGTTGGCCCGCATCAACGGGCAGGTCCGGCTGGTCGAAAGCCTGGCCATCCCCCACGAAGAGGACGAATTCCGGCTGACCTATTACAACTCGATGACCACCTGGATCGATATCGATCGCCTGCTGGACGTGTTCGACCTGTCACGCACGCAGTTGGCCGATCCGGACCGGGTCACGCGGCAGGTGCGCCGGTTGAGCCAGCGGATGCCGACCTACCTGACGCTGAAAGAAGTCAAGAAACGTTGGGGACACGGCCAGGAGGACATCTATCCGGTGGCGCAGTTCGAGAAGCTCTGGGGCGACATGAGCGGGCTGGCCGACGTCGGCTGCCAGTTCGTCTGGGTGCCCCGGCGTCGCGGCCAGCAGCTGAAAGACCCGGCCCAATTGGACGCCTGGCTCCGCGACGGCTCCGCCGACTACATCGACTCGCTCTGCGATTGGAGCTGAGCTTGCCAAACTTTGCCCAAATCAGGGGTGGCTGTTGCCCATCTCGTGGCACCCGATACAGCTCATTCGACCCATCGCATTCTGGAGGTTGCTCCGGCCATGGCACTCCAGGCAGCCATGAGTCTCCTCCGAAATATCCAGAAAGTCACCGGCCGACGGGCAGTCGCGGTTGAGCATTTCGACCACCTTGATCGCCCCGTCGGTGGACAACCGCCGGCAGCGCTCGCTGCGCCGCGGATGGAACGCTTCGCATTCGTTCACCCGGCACCACTGCTTGACCGAAACGTGGCAGAGGACCGAACCGGCCTTACTCGGTTCGATCGATCCGATATCCCGGCAATCCTCCGGCTCGTAGACCGGTAAGCAGGCCGTTTCGTACCAGAGGCAGAGTTCGGTCAACAGCTCTTCGCGGTCTCGGTCCTTGTGGTTCGGGTAGAACAGCCCGATCAGGGCGGCCGCCCCGTTGAGCATCCCGCAAACCGACCCCCAGCCGCCCAGGCCCGAGGCCCCATAACGCATCATCTGGAGCGGGAACGAGCGAAAAGGCTCGCCCACCTGTTCGCCCAATTCGGTGATCACACTGCCGAACACCGAATACATGCAAGCGCCCCGGGGATAAATCTGATAAGCCCGTTCCGCGACCGCCCGGGGGTCCAGGCGGACGTAACTCCAGTCGGCGACGGCACGTGCGTGCGTTTCCGCAACCTGCGGCGGTTCACGAACGGCCTCGTCCGGGGGGCTGCTCCGGGGGATGCTGCTAGGGGCGGATGTGGCGGATTGACCGCTCGTGGCCACGCCGCTGGACGCGGTCCCACCGCAGCCCGCGATCCAAGCCGAACTGCCAAGCACACCGAGAGAAGCCAGAAGATTGCGCCGATGGAGTCTTTTCATCGTGGAACGGGTTCCTTTCGTCGGGTATCGGTTTCGCGTTCGGTAGTTTGCAAATTTAGCCAAGCCCCCAACGGATGTCAACCGCGTTCGCCAAGACCGAACCGGCAACGAAAACGCCCCCGAGTCCAGAAGACCCGGGGGCGTTCGTCTCTTAACCGGTGTGGCGATCACGATCCGGCCGATGCCGTAACTCGTGATCTTCGTAACGGACGATCACGCGACCCGTACGGCCGTGGCACAGGGACCTTTGCGCCCTTCACCAATCACGTAATCCACCAACTGGCCCTCGCGCAGTTCCTCGATCCTGGCGCCCTGCACCTCGGAGTGATGAAAGAACAGCTCTCCTCGCTCCCCCTCGATGAACCCGAAACCTCGATCCGAAATCAACTTCTTGATCTTACCTTGTGGCATTGCCACCCTCCAAAAACAAAAAAAGAAACGAGTCCCCGCCGACAATTCGCGAAGCACCAGCGAGCGACTCGCAAAACCCTGAGCAAATAGCCTCGGACATCGACACACGACCTCCCCATCCGGAGGGCCGCAACACACATCGGGGCGAGATGCAGCGGACGACTCGCGCCGTTCCTTCCACACCCTCTTCTCTGCTCGACGCAATTGCTCGCGTCCCCCCG